>JABDKX010000131.1 GCA_013001975.1 Saprospiraceae bacterium
AGGATAGGATTCAACCCTGATCCTGTGATAATGCATAAATTGCCAAGATCTGTTATTTGTTGTTTTATAAATTTAGCCGCTCCAGCTGCTTTATTAAAGATATCCTCCATAATGCAAATATAAATGCTTTAATATCATCTTAATGAAAAGTGAACGGTCATATATAGTTGCCATTTCATGATATATTATATATATTTGCAGCAGATTTAAGAAAGGAGGGAGCGATAGTTCCCTCTTTTTAATTTATATACAGTGGATAATTTAATTGATAAAATAAAAGCAATCATTGAAGACCGGTTTAAAGAAGCCGATTTAGAAGACTGTTTTTTAGTTGATATCTTAGTAAATAATACCAAACTAGAAGTCTACATTGACACAGATGAAGGGGTTAGTTTTAAGAAATGTCAAAAACTAAGCAGAGCTATTGAAGCTTACCTAGATGAATCAAAAGCGATAGGTGAAAAGTACACTTTGGAAGTTTCATCTCCCGGCGTTGGACGTCCACTTAAATTTAGAAGACAATATCCTCGAAATATAGGCAGAAAGATGAAAGTCAAATTAAAAGATGGATCATCTTTGAAAGGCAAATTGACAGGTATTAACGATAATGTTTTGACAATTGAAAGCAAAGGTCAAAAGAAAAAAGAAGTAATTATAAATGAAATCGATTTTGAGCAAATAGAAAGCTCAGAGGTTTTAATAACATTTTGAAATTGTAAAAGATGAATAACTAATGAATCTTGTTGAGTCCTTTTCGGAATTTAAAGCAGGGAAAAATATTGACCGACCTACAATGGTTAGAGTCTTAGAGGATGTATTCCGTACCCTGATTAAGAAAAAATATGGATCTGATGATAATTTTGATGTCATAGTTAACACTCAGAACGGTGATTTAGAGATGTGGAGAGTGAGAGAAATCGTTCCTGATGGTGAAGTAACTGATGAAATGAGTCAAATATCATCTTCTGAAGCACTCTCTATCGATGAAGATTATGAAATTGGAGAAGAGTGTTACGAGCAATTAGGTCTTGAAGATTTTGGAAGACGTGCCATTTTAGCGGCTCGTCAAACATTAATCTCAAGAATTATGGAGCTTGAGAAAGATGAAATTTACAAGCGTTACTCAGACAGAATTGGAGAGATTGTTTTAGGTGAAGTTGCGCAAGTATTGAAAAGAGAGTTTTTAATCATTGATGATGTTACTGGAAGTGAAATTATCCTTCCTAGAAATGAAATGATTAGAGGCGATTACCTTAGAAAAGGTGATATGATTAAGGGAATCATCAAAAAAGTTGAGATGAAAAACAACAATCCAATTGTTATCATGTCAAGAACTGATGCTGGTTTCTTAGAAAAATTAATGGAACAAGAAGTTCCAGAAATTGAAGATGGATTAATCACCATCAAAAAAATAGAAAGAATCCCTGGCGAAAGAGCCAAGGTTGCTGTTGAATCATATGATGATCGAATTGATCCAGTAGGTGCCTGTGTAGGTATGAAAGGATCAAGAATTCATGGTATAGTAAGAGAATTAAAAAATGAAAACATTGATATCGTTAACTTTACAAATAACGTATCTTTATTTATACAAAGATCTCTTACACCTGCAAAAGTTTCAAATATAGATTTGAATTCAGAGAAAATGACAGCAGCCGTTTTCTTAAAACCTGATCAAGTATCGTTAGCTATTGGTAAAGGAGGTTCCAATATCAAATTAGCAAGCAGATTGACAGGTTATGAAATTGATGTTTACAGAGAAGATGACGATCCAGGAATGGAAGATGTCGATTTAGATGAATTCTCTGATGAAATAGAAGAGTGGGTTATCGACGCTCTCAAAACTATTGGTTGTGATACAGCAAGATCCGTATTAGACCTTAGTAAAGAAGAATTGATAAGAAGAACAGATTTAGAAGAAGAAACTATTGATTCAGTACTCAAGGTATTAGAATCAGAGTTTGCAAATGATTAATTCTAAGTCTAATTTTAAAAACTTATAAAGCATTACATGGCAAAACGCTTAGTTAAAATAGCGAAAGAGTTAAATGTTGGGACTAAAACTATCGTAGATTTCCTAAAGGAGAATGGCTTTGAAATTGAAAATAAGCCAACTTCAAAGGTGTCTGATGAAATGCATGATGCTTTATTGACAGAGTTCAGCAACTCTATTGCTGTAAAAGAAAAAGCTGATAAACTTGTCATTGGTAATAGAGTCCAACAAGAAGATGAACCGGCTAAAACAGACCCTTTTAAACCTGCAGAGGTTGAAAAGGTAGTGCCTGTCGAAGAACCAGCTAAGGTTGAAGAAGAAAAGAAAGTTGAAGAACCTGTCAAAGAAGAAAAGAAAGTTGAAGAAGAAGTTGTTGTAAAAAAAGCGCCTGAGCCTAAACTTAAAGTGGTTGGTAAAATAGATTTAGAAGAGAAGAAACCTAAGAAAAAGGCAAAAGCAGAAACTAAGAAAAAGGCGGAAAAAGCACCAACTGAAAAAGCACCTGCAGCAGAAAAAGAAAAAGCACCTTCGAGTACAGAAAAAAGTAAAGAAGAAAGCCCTTCAAAAGCAATACCTGAAGAAACGATTAGAGCTAAGACACCTCAATTGGCAGGACTTAAAATTCAAGGTAAAATCGACATTAAAAAATTCGATAAACCAAAGAAAAAGCCAGAAGAGAAAAAACCTCAGCAAAAATCTGACAAAGGTCCTGCACCGCAGAAAAGAAAACGTACTCGAAAAAAAGTTACGGCACAATCACTTTTGAATAGAAACAGAGGTGGTGGTTCTAGAGGCGGTACTTCAAAAGGTAAAAAGACAGAAGAAATCAAAACAGTTTCTCAAAAAGAAATTGAAGAAAAAATTAAAGCTACCATGGCCCGTCTCTCAGGAGGGGGTAAAAATAAAAGACAAAAAATCCGTAGAGATAATCGTGCAGACAAAAGGGAAAAAGCGGATGCAATCGAACAAGCAAGTGTTGAAACAAAACTTAAGTTAACTGAGTTTATTTCTGCATCTGAATTGGCAAACCTTATGGATGTCAGCGTTTCTGAAATCATCACAAAATGTATGAATCTTGGTGTTATCATTTCAATTAATCAGCGTATGGATGCTGAGATCATTGAATTGGTAGCTGGAGAATTTGGACATGAAGTAGAATTTATTTCTGTAGGGGATCAAGATGAAACAGTTGAGGAAGAAGAAGTAGATGATCCTAAAGATCTCGAACCAAGAGCACCAATAGTGACTGTGATGGGACACGTTGATCATGGTAAGACTTCCTTACTGGATTACATTCGAAGTGCAAGTGTCGCAGAAGGTGAAGCGGGTGGTATCACTCAGCATGTCGGTGCATATTCTGTACCTGTAAACGACGGTATGATTACTTTCTTAGATACACCAGGTCACGAAGCCTTTACAGCGATGAGAGCCAGAGGTGCTAAAGTAACAGATATTGTAGTTGTTATTATTGCTGCAGATGACAAAATAATGCCACAAACAAAAGAGGCCATAAGTCACGCTCAAGCAGCTGGTGTGCCAATCGTGTTTGCTATAAACAAAGTAGATAAAGAAGGTGCTGATCCAACCAGAATCAAACAAGAATTATCAGAAAGAAATATTCTTGTTGAAGAATGGGGAGGAAAATATCAATCACAAGATATCTCAGCTAAAACAGGATTAAACATTGACTTACTGCTTGAAAAAATTCAGCTTGAAGCGGAAATTTTAGAGTTGAAAGCCAATCCTAATAAAAACGCTGTCGGAACCGTAGTTGAAGCCAGTTTGGATAAAGGAAGAGGTTACGTTACAAAGTTACTTGTTCAAGCAGGTACCTTAAAAATTGGAGATGCCATGGTAACAGGAGCTTATGCAGGAAAGATAAAGGCCATGTTTAATGACCAAGGTAAAAAAATCAAAAAAGCAGGCCCTTCAACTCCAGTAGCTATTCTAGGTTTGGATGGTGCACCTCAAGCAGGTGAAAAATTCAAAGTGATGGATAAAGAGCAAGAAGCAAAAGCTATTGCACTTAAGAGATCACAAATAGAAAGAGAGCAAACAAACAGAGCAAGCAAGCGTATTTCACTTGATGAAATCGGTCGTCGTTTGGCTTTAGGAACATTTAAAGAATTAAATCTGATTGTAAAAGGTGATGTAGATGGTTCAATTGAAGCCTTATCCGATTCATTGATTAAATTGTCTCAAGAAACAGTTCAAGTAAATGTTATTCATAAGGCTGTTGGTCAAATAGCAGAATCAGATGTATTATTAGCGTCTGCTTCAGATGCCATCATCATTGGATTCCAAGTAAGACCTTCAAGTGGTGCAAGAAATCTTGCAGAAAAAGAAGGTGTTCAAATCAAAACATACTCAATTATCTACGAAGCGATCGATGAGATCAAAAAGGCAATTGAAGGCATGTTGGATTCGATCAAAGAGGAGAAAGTTCTTGGTAACATTGAAATTAAAGAAACTTACAAAATCAGTAAGATCGGAACGATTGCTGGATGTTATGTAACTGAAGGGAAAGTGATCCGTGACGCAAAAGTAAGAGTCATCCGAGATGGTATTGTTGTCTACCCTACCAAACAAGGTGCCTCAGCTGAATTAGCATCATTGAAAAGATATAAAGATGATGTCAAAGAAGTAAGAGCCGGTATGGAATGTGGTTTAACAGTCAAAAATTTTAATGATATAAAAGTAGGTGACGTAATTGAAGCTTATGAAATTATTGAAATTAAACGAACTCTTGAGTAGGATCGTATCTCACATTGAATAAAAAGCAATTAAAAATACTGCTGGATAACAAAGTCAAAATGGTCAATCATTTTGACTTTGTTGTTAATGACCCTATTTCAATTCCAAAAGCATACAGGAAAAAACAAGATATCGAAATCACAGCTTTTTGGACATCCATGCTTTCTTGGGGTCAACGAAAAACCATTATTAATAAGTGCAATGAATTGTTCAAACTCATGGACAATGCACCTCATGATTTTATTGTTAACCACACTGAAAAAGATAGAAAACATTTTGAGCATTTTAAGCACAGGACTTTTCAGTATACTGATACGCTTTACTTCCTCGAATTTTTACAAACGTACTTCAGGAAACATGATTCTCTTGAAGATGCATTTATAAATGAAAAAGGGATTGAAAATGCACTCATTCAATTTAATGAACTGTTTTTTTCATTACCTGACGCACCAAGAAGAACACAAAAACATATCGCTTCACCAGCAAAAAAATCGACCTGCAAACGACTGAATATGTTTTTAAGATGGATGGTAAGAAATGATAATTCTAATGTTGATTTTGGTCTTTGGCAAAAAATAAATTCATCAACTTTAATGATACCGTTAGATGTTCATGTAGAACGCGTTGCTCGGAAGCTTGGTTTGCTGAATCGCAAACAAAGAGATTGGAAAGCGGTTGTTGAATTAACTAATAATTTAAAAGAATTCGATCCAAATGATCCTGTTAAATATGATTACGCGTTGTTCGGAATGGGTGTCATTGGAGAAATGTAGATTACCTTAATAACTTACGAAATCGAATGGAACAGATCTTTTTATGACCATCTATTTCTTCTATATGAATAAAGATTCTTAGTCCTTCGTCTTTACTATTGTAAACCTTAGTAATTAAATAATTATCCTCTTTATTATCAGCTTTTCCTTGATGCATTGCTTCCCATTTTACAGGACTAAACCTTTTTAATTTACTTCTGACTTTTGCAATCGCATCTCCGCGATTTAAAGTTTGCCTGTCCCTATTAATCTCAACATTAACTTCATCATCCATATGAACAGATAAAGTCTTATAATCAGCTTTTTCCAATAATGCTATAAAATCCTGAGCCTTTAAATTTCCAGAATAGCTGAGAAGAAAGCTTGTGATTAATAGTGTAAATAAGTTTTTCATAATATTGTCCTTTTACGCCCCTGAATAACTTCAGTTAATTGTTACAACGAATGTGCAAAGATATTCGTTTTATTGAATCAGTTAAAATATGTTAATATGTGTTTAAGAAATAACAAATTTTATTAAAACACTGATTTATAGTCATTTATAAAGCAATAATATTAATTAAAAATTGTTGACCTTTGTGGTTAAAATACACTAAGTAAATGACAGGTAAAGCATTTTTAATCATATTAGATGGGTGGGGCAAAGGATTAATCCCAGAAGTCAGTGCTATAACTCAAGCAAAAACACCATTTATTGACAGTCTTTATAGCAAGTATCCTAATGCCAATCTTGTTACATTTGGAAGTGATGTCGGTTTGCCACAGGGACAAATGGGTAATTCAGAAGTCGGACACATCAATATTGGAGCGGGAAGAATTGTTTACCAAGAATTAGCAAGGATTAACAAAGCTGTCGAAGACAATACACTCAAAGATAATCAGGCTATAATAGACATGATTGCTTATGCAAAATCAAATAATAAACCTGTCCATTTGATGAGTTTATTATCTGACGGTGGTGTACATTCTCATATTGATCACCTTATTTCTATTTGCCAAATTCTTTCAGAAAATAATATAACTGTTTTTATCCATGCCTTTTTGGATGGTAGAGATACTGCGCCGACAGGCGGATATGAATATTTAAAAAAACTGACTCAAAACGTTGACAGCAGTCTTGTAAATTTGTCTTCAATAATTGGTCGTTATTATGCCATGGATAGAGACAACCGATGGGAAAGAATTAAAAAATCTTACGACCTTTTAGTGCATGGTAAAGGTCTGATAACAAATGATCCACTAGGTGCTGTGAAGCAATATTATGACAAGGATATCAGCGATGAATTTATGGAAGCCATTAAAGTAAATTCTAAGGAATTTGGAATTATAAAAGAAGAGGATGCCGTTTTCTTTACTAATTTTAGAACTGACAGACCACGTCAAATTACAGAAGTTTTAACCCAAAAGGATAAACCTGAATTTGACATGAAGAAATTGAATCTTCATTATGTGACGATGACAGAATACGATGAAAAATTTAAAAATATTAAAGTTGCATTTACAAAAGATAAATTAGAAAACACACTTGGGGAAATTATAGCAAAAAACGAATTAACTCAATTACGCATTGCAGAAACAGAAAAGTATCCACATGTAACTTTCTTCTTTTCAGGTGGAGAAGAAAAACCATTTGAAGGAGAACATAGAATAATGGCGAACTCACCAAAAGTAGCCACTTACGATTTGGCTCCTGAAATGAGTGCATATGAACTCACCAACGAAGTGCACAAATACATCATTAATGAGTCTCCTGATCTGATCATAATGAATTACGCTAATGCAGATATGGTTGGTCATACGGGTGATTTTAATGCTGCAGTTAAAGCTGCTGAAACTTTAGATGCATGTATGGAATCACTTATTCCAATAGCTAAAAATGCTGATTATAATATTCTAATTATTGCAGATCATGGAAATTCAGACATTATGATCAATCCAGATGGGACACCTCATACAGCCCATACAACCAATTTGGTTCCTATTATTTTGATTGATCCATCAAATAATTACAAACATATTAAAGATGGAAAGTTAGCAGACATTGCACCAACAATCTTAAAGCTGATGAAAATCGATAAACCAGAAGAAATGACTGGAAATAGCCTGCTTTAATTTAGTATGGCAAGAATACAATTAATAGGTATTTTCTACTGCAAAACAACTTTTTTTGCCTTTTTTATGCTTATATATTGACTTTTATAAGAACTATTACTATCTTACAACTAATAAAAACTAGTAATATGACAATATTTTACGCTATTCTTGCAGTTTTCGCTTTCGCGGTGATGGTTTCATATACTATGTACAAAAAGAATCTTGATGCTTAATTCAATATTCAAGCGTAGCAGAAGCGCTGACGAGCAAAAAACTTAAAAAGGTAATGAATTTAATGTTATTACCTTTTTTTTATTCAGTATATAAAGGGACGCCATCCAAATCATGTGTCAGAATATCTGTCATATAATTAAAAAATGGTCTCATCCCTTTAAACGTTTTTGCGACCTCTTTTAAAAAGTCAGGGCTCATAACTTCTTTATCTGTAAAGTCTCTTTTTACAACCATACTTTTGTACCTAATCAAATCAATAGCTGGATGATTAGGATCAAAACCTCTAGGTGCTGTTTTTAAAACATTACCTTGTAATTCACCAAACATGTCCTTAAATTTCTTGGACTTTAATATTTTTCTAAGTGGTTTATCATCAGCCACAATATGATCTCTTATCAACTTAATATCTTTTGGCTCTGGGTTCCAAAATCCACCACCTACCATAGATTCGTTTGGCTTTAGATAAATATAATAGCCTCCTCTTCGAAAAGCACCTTCTCTGCTCATTGACATTGAAAAGTGACCATTGTAAGGTGTTTTATCTTTTGAAAAACGAACATCCCTGTAAATTCTAAACAACTTCGTTTTTTCAATTGCATCTGTTTTATTCATTTCAGCTTCTACAGATTCTAAAAAATCCTTCATGTTTTCATTAGCAACCAAAAATGAATCCTTGTTTTTTTTAAACCACTCGCGATTATTATTTTTCGCAATATCCTTTAAAAACTTAAATGATGATTTTTTTATCTCGGTCATAATATTATTTCCTTACTATTTATAAATATAAACGTTTATAGCCCAGCATTCTAATTCCTCAATTTTAATCTGCTTTTAAATATTCAAAAGCTTTGAGTTCTAGTCTCTCTTCTATTTCTGTTTGTCCTAAATTATTGGCAAATGATTCAACGATAAAAAGTAAGGAATTTAATTGTTGTCCAAGTCTGTTTGCAAATTCCTTTTCGAAAAACGTTCTACTGAGTTTTGGTTTGGGTTCATCAAGAAATCTCATGTGAGTTTCTAACATCAAAATAATTTCATTGCCTTCAGCTTTTAAGCGTATAACATCTTGGCGTTCAATAAGGTGCTTTAAGAATGGAAACAAAGGACCTAAGGTTTTTATAAACCTAGATTCATCATTAGTATCATACCAAAAGTCATATTTTTCATTTTTTTCGAAACTTCGAAAAATTTTATTTAGTAATCCAGGACGACTTTGAATAATCGTCTTAGGAAAATTTCGATTTGGTAGATTTATTTTAAATAAAATGCCTTTAAAAACAGTAACCATCGCGTCGTTACTTTCACTTTTTAAATGGACCTCAGATATATAAAATTTGACATCTTTATTTTCACCTTGAATAACATCCTCTTCAAAATATTTGTCTGCTCCTATTAATCCTGTAGACCTTATAATTGACTTTCCATTTCGAGAATGTTGCGCATAATTAAATTTTATATTTGGATGGTATTCTTTTATAAATGAATCAATAAGTGAAAACTTTAGATCCTTTATAATATTGGAAAAGGGACTCCGAACCCTTATAGAATATATGATAGCTGAAACAATTCCTAAAAAAACAGATGATATAATTGTGAATGGACCAACTTTTAGAAATGCGGCCGAAAACAAAAAGTATAAAATTGGTATTAAAATTAACCAAGGTGTTATTTTTTTACTTTTAGCATGCAATGCTTTTCTATCTTTTTCTAAAACTCTTAATTGGTTCTCTATGTCTTGAAGTTTTTTCATTTCCTTATTTACTATTGATTGTAATGATTTCATTGCTAAAGTCTGCAAAGGTGGCGTTTATCAAAAGTAGCCCATCGAAATTTGAAAGGGCCATTTTAAAATTAGAATTTTCAGGGTAATCAACTTTCAGCAGTTTACCTAATATACTGTAAACTTCGACCTTAACTATTTTCTTTTGACTTTCAATGATCAACAAACCTGAAGAAGGATTAGGGTATGCTTTTATTTCAGCTTCTAAGTTTTCGATATTTGAATCAGATGAAATAATACTTTCCATCCCTAACATATATTTCCAAACTGGAATAAATAATGGCCTATCATTTTCTTTGGGTGTAAAATCATCGATTATAACCGCATTATGATTCCCAGAAAATCCTGATGATGACGTATCGTCTGTATATAATATTCTGGTGTTTTCGTAAGGTGGAGCTGAAGTTTCAACTTTTATAGAATCCACCAAATTATCAAGATTCATATTTTCCCAGATTTGGTACTGCTTACCAAAATCTACAACATCATCAAATATATTTCCAAAAGCAAAATAGTTAGAATCTTGTGTCGCACTTACTGTTGTAGTCCAATCTGCTGGTGCATCAAAAAAGGAGCTGTAATCATTTGGCGAAGCAAACATTAAAACACGATCTGTTATATATTGCTTACCGATAAACGCAGCATGGCCGCCTCCCTGAGAATGCCCTGATAATATCACTTTTGACCAATCTATTTCATTATTGGTAAAAAAAGTATTCCAATTTTCATTAGGGTATAGATCATGGAGGTAAACCAACAACTTAAGCAAGCGGAAAGTGATACAATTAAAACTATCGACCGCAACTTCAGAGCTTTCATCTCTACCAAAAATAATTTCTTCGCGGTATTTTTTGAAACAGTCAGCATCTGGACTACTCCCACAAGTTCCTAGAGCAGAAGCGTTATTAGGATACTTCAAATTGATCGCTTTAAATCCTTGATTTGCAGCAAATGTTGGAAAAAAAGTGGTGCTAGCTGGATTATCAAATGATCCAACTAAGTGGACAACCAGTTTGTCATTGGGGGTGCATTCAGGATTTATAAAAACTTGATGGTTTTGAATTTCCCACCTTATGTTTTCATCCGTATCAATGGCTTTGACTTCTCTTAATTCAAGAGATGCTTCTGCACATGGTTGTCCAAAAAGATTACAACCTAAAGAAATGTAAATAATAAAAATGTAGAATCTTAAAAACCGGTTAGCTTTAAAATCGATCATGAGTCAATATCTTAATTAACTCAAATTAATATCATTTATTGAATAAATGAAATTCAATTTTTTTAGTTAAACAAGATTTCGTTTACTTGATTGAAAGTAAAGATTGATTTTTAAGAGAAGAATGAGAACCAAACAGTTTTATTTTATTTTTCTCATTCTTAGACTTAAAGGTGTAACTTCCAAGTATTCATCTTCTCTAAGATACTCCATTGATTCCTCAAGACTGAATTCAACTTTAGGCGCAATTTTGGATGCATCATCAGCACCGGAAGAACGCATATTGGTTAATTTTTTTCCTTTGATAACATTAACCTCTAAATCATTTTCTCTGGTGTGTTCACCAATGACTTGTCCGATATATACTTTATCTCCTGGTGCAATAAAAAATCTGCCTCTGTCTTGTAATCGATCTATAGCAAAAGCCAAAGCCTGCCCTTCCATTGCAGATACCAATGATCCTTTATTTCTTGTAGGTATATCTCCTTTAAAAGGTGCATATTCCATAAACCTGTGCGTCATGATTGCTTGACCTGCTGTTGCTGTCAACATATTGTTTCTTAATCCAATCAACCCTCTTGCAGGAATATCAAATTCTAAATGTTGCACATCACCTTTCGGTTCCATGATCGTCATCATTCCTTTTCTTTGAGTTACCAATTCGATAACTTTTCCAGAAAACTCTTCAGGCACATCAACAACTAATTTTTCAATAGGCTCCATTTTTTGTCCATCTATTTCCTTGATAATGACTTGTGGTTTTCCTACTTGCAATTCATATCCTTCACGACGCATTGTTTCAATTAAAACTGATAGGTGTAACACACCTCTACCATGCACATTAAATTTATCTTCACTGTCTGTATCCTTAACTCTTAAGGCCAGATTTTTTTCAGTTTCTTTATATAGTCTGTCACGAAGATGTCTTGATGTTACAAATTTTCCTTCCTTCCCAAAAAACGGAGAAGTATTGATTGTAAATAACATCGACATCGTAGGCTCATCTACTTCAATTCTTCCTACTGCTTCTGGATTTTCAAGATCAGAAATAGTATCACCAATATCAAAATCTTCTATTCCAACAATAGCACAAATATCACCTGCCCTTGCTTCTTCAACTTTTGCTTTTCCCAGTCCTTCAAAAACATACAATTCTTTAATCCGTGCTTTCTTTTGAACATCATCTTTTTTCATCAACATGATATCTTGTCCAACTTTTAGTTTACCTCGGATTATTCTTCCAATTGCAATTCTTCCAGTAAATTTAGAAAAGTCGAGACTTGTGATTTGCATTTGTGAAGGCCCTTCAGTGAATGGTGCTTCAGGAATATGATCAACAACAGCTTGTAATAATGGAATGATATTATCTGTTTTGAGTTCGTGATCGAAACTCATCCAACCAAATTTAGATGATCCAAATAATGTTACAAAATCCAATTGATCTTCTGTAGCTCCTAAGTTAAACATCAAATCAAAAACATCACTTTGGACATCTTCTGGTCTGCAGTTTTCTTTATCTACTTTATTTACAACTAAGATTGGCTTTAATCCTAATTCAATTGCCTTGCTGAGCACAAAACGCGTTTGTGGCATTGGACCTTCAAAAGCATCAACAAGCAACACAACGCCATCAGCCATTTTTAAAACACGTTCAACTTCGCCTCCAAAATCAGCGTGACCTGGAGTATCAATAATATTAATTTTGACACCATTAAAAAATGCGGATACGTTTTTCGAAGTAATTGTGATGCCACGTTCTCTTTCGAGATCCATATTGTCGAGTATTAACTCTTTCACTTCTTTTCGATCATCAAGTACTTTACACTCTTGAATAATTTTGTCAACAAGCGTTGTTTTGCCGTGATCTACGTGAGCGATAATCGCAATGTTTCTTATAGATTGCATAGTCTAAAATTAGCTGCAAAGATGAGTAAAATAATGGAACGTTGTACTAGGGATTTTAAAAGTGGAATTAATCAAAATAATACAAATATTAACAGTGCTAAGGGATATATTTCGCAATCTAATTTTATCTCAGTTAACATATAAAGAGATAAATTTTGTGTCTAATTTTCGTAAAATTGTATCTCACACAAATTAAAAGCATGAAATGCCTCATTTTTCTTTTTATGATAGCCATCTTTTCTTGTCAGAAACCTCAGAACCCTAAAGAAATAATGCGATGCCAAGAGAAAATTACAATAGACGGTAAAGCCAATGAAGAGGCATGGACGAATGTTGAGTGGCAGGATATGAATCACAATTATATTGGAGAACCTGTGGACAGTTCCGATTTTAAGGGTCGTTTCAAATTGCTTTGGGATCCTCAATACATTTATATCTTGGCAGAAACACATGATGATACCCTTATTGATATTCATCCTGACGGATTAGACAGATATTGGGATGATGATTGTCTAGAAATTTTTATCGACGAAGACAACTCAAAAGGAAATCACCAATACAATCATAATGCGTTTGCTTATCACATTGCCTTAAATGGCAGAATCACAGATATAGGACCAGACAGTGTTCCTCACTATTATTCTCATTTAAAAACATCAAGGATAACTGACAATAAAAAAACAGTTTGGGAGTTGGCGATGCCTTTGTACAAGGACACGTATAAGGAAAACAAACCTAATAAACCGGCTATCCTTTCAAATGGTAAAAAAATTGGGTTTATGATTGCTTACTGTGATAACGACTTTAGTGCAGAAAGAGAAAGTTTTATTGGCTCAGAATATATAATGGGAGAAGATAAAAACAGAGGTTGGATAGACGCTGGAGTCTTTGGAGATTATAAACTAACAAATAGTGGTGATTAATTAATTAACAAAAGATACTATTTTACATTTTCGAGATTTTAAATGACGTGAAATTTACAATACCTAAATAGACCTTATTTCAACATAAATTAGTTTTTAGATTTGATGAAATTACAAAACAGATTATAACCTCTTTTAATAAAAAAACTCTGCTGTGCTACCTTCGGCAGAGTCCCTTTAAAAATCCTTCTAGCTTAAATTAAATTCAAGTTCGGTTTTATACTTTTATTAAGTTCTTATAACTATCATTGTAGTCATTAATAATTCAAATTATAAATGTAATAGCGGTGGAGTTTGTAAGCGTGTTTGATATTTTTAAAATCGGCGTTGGCCCTTCTAGCTCTCATACATTGGGACCGTGGAAAGCATCAATGGATTTTAGAAACCAATTGGCTCTTCACAAAGTTCGATTTATTGGTATAGAACTTTATGGTTCATTGTCTAAAACTGGAAGAGGACATGGAACTGATATTGCTATAATGTTAGGGTTATCAGGATATAATCCAATTGATATTGATACCTCTCAAATCAAGCATTATTTAGATATAATTGAAGAAGAAAAGTGTATCAACCTTATAAATGGAAAGGTTGATTATAAATATACAACTTCATTTAGCTTTAATAATACATCTCTCCCATATCATCCCAATGCAATGACGCTAAAAGCTGAGCTGGAGAATGGTCAATTTATAGAACAAACTTATTATTCAGTTGGAGGAGGTTTCATCGAAAAAGAAGGAGACCTATTTCAAAAAGAATCTGATCTGCTATCTAAGATTCCCTATCCAATAAGCAGTGAAAAACAGTTAATAGATTTTATAAATCGAACTGATCTTCCAATTTGGAAATTAGTTTTACATAACGAATTAGCTTTAAACCCATTATCTGAAATTGAAAACAAAATAGATAACATTTGGCAAACAATGAAAGAGTGCATGTATAACGGATGTCATTCTGAAGGATACTTACCTGGTGGACTTCATGTTAAAAGAAGAGCAGAAAGTATCAATAAAAAATTATTGCAAAATGTAAAATATGATTCGTTGGAAGATTGGATAGCTTGTATAAAAGCAAGCCCTCAAAGTTTTGATAATATCAACCAATGGATAAGTTGCTTTGCCTTAGCTGTCAATGAAGAAAATGCATCCTTTGGACGCATCGTTACTTCTCCAACAAATGGCGCTGCTGGGATTATTCCAGCTGTATTAATGTACTATTATTGCTTCAATGACATTCAGGGAGAAAATATTTTATACAGATATTTTTTTACAGCCAGCGAAATCGGCAGTCTGTTTAAAAAGGGCGCAACTATATCAGCGGCTGCAGGTGGATGCCAAGCTGAAGTTGGCGTTTCCGCAGCCATGGCAGCAGCAGGACTGACCGAATTAAAAGGTGGTTCTCCTAAGCAAGTCCTTATCGCTGCAGAAATTGCTATGGAACACCATTTAGGTTTGACTTGTGATCCTGTTGGAGGTCTGGTACAAATTCCATGTATTGAAAGGAATGCAATAGGTGCTATGAAAGCCATATCTGCATGTAACCTTGCATTAAATACCGACCCAGATTCGGCTAGGGTTAAATTAGATGATGTTATAAAAACAATGTGGCAAACCGCCCAAGACATGAATCAAAAGTATCGCGAAACTGCTGAAGGAGGTCTGGCTATAAACATCTCTCAGGACATTATTCCTAATTGCTAGGTGTGGCATAAAAAGATAATTTATAAAAATATTTTGTTGTTAGGCAACTTTTTCTAATCACGTTGCACATAGGTTAATATACGTTCATAAAAAAAATCAAACCTATGAAACAAATTATACAATTTTTATTTAATCTTTCTTTACCATTTTTCACTATAACTAGTTTAAATGCTCAAACTACTGTTGTAGATGTTGTGGTAAATAGCCCTGATCATACTATTTTAGAAGAAGCAGTTATTGCTGCTGACCTTGCTGGCACCTTAAGTGGTGATGGACCTTTTACATTATTTGCACCAACGGATGACGCTTTTAATGCACTTCCGGATGGAACAGTCGATGCACTTTTAGCAGATCCTTCTGGCACTTTAACCGACATTCTTTTATACCATGCACTTGCAGCTGACGTAAGATCTACTGATTTGGTAGATGGAACAACTGCTACAACGATTAATGGAAAAGATGTAAATGTCACCATTAATTCTAATGGTGTATTTATTAATGATGCACAAGTAACTGTTGCCGATATCGTAACTGATAACGGTGTTGTACATGTAATTGATGCTGTTTTACTTCCGCCGACTGTTACAGTTGTTGACGTAGTTGTTAACAGCCCAGACCACACAATCCTAGAAGCTGCAGTTATTGCTGCTGACCTTGCTGGAACGCTAAGTGGTGACGGACCTTTTACATTATTTGCGCCAACTGATGATGCATTTAGCGCTTTACCGGATGGCACAATCGATGCGCTTTTAGCTGATCCTGCTGGTACTTTAACAGACATCCTTTTATATCACGCCATCGCTGGTGACATAAGATCAACAGATCTTGTTGACGGTACATCCGCTGCAACTATAAATGGAAAAGATGTCAATATTACTATCGATTCAAACGGTGTGTTTATTAATGATGCACAAGTAACTGTCGCGGATATCGTAACCGATAATGGTGTTGTACATGTCATCGATGCTGTGCTTTTACCGCCAACAGTAACTGTAGTTGACGTCGTAGTTAACAGTCCTGATCATACAATTCTTGAAGCGGCTGTTATTGCTGCTGACCTTGCTGGAACGCTAAGTGGTGACGGACCTTTTACATTATTTGCGCCAACGGATGACGCTTTTAGTGCTTTACCTGATGGTACTATCGATGCACTTTTAGCTGACCCTTCTGGTGCTTTAACTGATATCCTTTTATACCACGCAATCGCTGGTGACATAAGATCAACGGATCTGGTAGACGGAACTACTGCTACAACTATTAATGGAAAAGATGTAAATATTACTATTAATTCTAATGGTGTATTTATTAATGATGCACAAGTAACTGTCGCTGATATCGTAACTGATAACGGTGTTGTACATGTCATTGATGCTGTTTTGTTACCTCCTACATCTTCAATTGAAAGTATTGATTTAGCGAAGTTTATTGTTTATCCAAATCCAACTTCTAACTATATTAATATTGAGATGGAAGATATTGATATTAATAATTCAAAATTAAATATTATCACTATTCAAGGAAGAATTATTGGTAGAGTGCAAGGCAATGATTTAAATAGTCAAATTGATGTTTCATCATTAAATGAAGGAACATACTTTTTAGAATTTACGAATGAGAATAATAGGTATTATAAAAAATTAGTAATTAGTAAATAGTTGATTTCTGCCCAAGTTTAAATAAACTTGGGCAGTTTCTTAACCTTTTTGCAAAAATGTTGTTATAGCTGTCATTAAGGATGTAAAGTGCATAATTCTATCAATGACATATCAGTAGTTTCTAAGATTTTAAGAGGCGATCAAGCCGCTTTTAAACTCCTTTACAACAAATATTCAAAAGTATATTTATTAATTTGCTTAAGATATGTGAAGAGCAGATCAGATGCGGAAGATATGTTACAAGAATCTTGGATCAAGATTTATAATGATTTAAAACAATTTAATCCTTCAAAAGGAAAATTCATACATTGGTCTAAGAGAATTGTTATAAATACGTGTCTTCAAAAATTAAGAAAAAATTCTGCTTTAGACTCATTCGAAAATATATTTGAAATAGGGTTAAACATTTCAACTACTAATAATGCAATTGATAAATTATCTTTACAAGAATTAACCAAGGTGATTCAAAGTTTACCAAAAGG
>JABDKX010000137.1 GCA_013001975.1 Saprospiraceae bacterium
AATACGCCATTGGCGAAATTGTATTAGTGGTTCTAGGGATTTTAATTGCACTTCAGATTAATAACTGGAATGAAAACAGAAAAGCGGAAGAGAAAGAGCTTAAGCTTTTAATAGAATTAAAAGATGACCTTATAGAGACCAAAAATGATTTACTGACGGATATCGAAAGAATACCTCCGATACTCAAATTCACCAATACCCTGTATAAAAGCATATTAGGACATCAAATTTCGGATGCTAACCCTATCAAATTACCACAAGGATATCTCCTCGGATACCCTATACTATATCCAAAATTAAGTGCCTTCGAAGCAATCCAGTCAGAAGGAATTTCTATAATTTCTAATGATAATTTAAGAAAAGACATTACAGACTTCTATCAGTTGCATCTTAATAGAGTAGCTTGGGCAGAAGAACAAGTAGAAGAACTTAATAGTAAAGTTTTAAAACCATATTTAAATAGTAATTCTGCTTATGTCAGTAGATGCAAAGATTGTGTGGATTTATATGAAGTGAATAACACTAATAAAGGGGTTTCAGCACATTATTACCTTCTGACCCACGCGGACGATGAATTAGTGCATATGCTAAAAGATAATTTTGTTTGGTTAAAAGTATTAAATCGACGCTATTCGGCATTGTCTGATACCATAGACGATATTATAGTTTTAATAGACCAAGAAATTAAATCACAATGATAAAATTCTTCCGTAAAATCCGCCAAAACTTGCTTATGGAAAACAAAACTTCAAAGTACTTTAAATATGCTATTGGTGAAATTTTGCTAGTGGTTGTAGGAATTTTGATTGCGTTACAGATAAATAATTGGAATCAGTCAGTAAAAGACAAAAAATCCTTGAATGAGTATTTAATAAAAATAAAATCCCATACGGCCGAAGATATAGACCAGTTGGAAAAATTATCACAAGGAAGAAAACAAATTGCCGACATCTGTAAGAAAGCACGAAATAGCATCTTGAATAAGACCGAAAATGACAATCTTTTTTTATTTAAGATAAGCGGTTCTGCTTTTGTTGATTTTTATTTCAAACCAAATTCAGGCGGCTATGAATCATTGAAAAATTCGAAGTATTATGGTAAAATAAACAATACGAAACTTGATTCACTTCTGGCCAAATATCACGGTTTAGTGGATGTTATTGCAGAAAATGAGAGAAGTTATAATCAATACACCGTTCACCAAGAGAATTATCTCGATACTCAATTGGATAGGTCGCTTATATTGGCCTCTGCATTTATGTCATTAGATTCCTTAGCAACAAAAGCCACACCCCAGTCTGAATATGATCAAGCATTCATTGAATATACAGCCATGCCAGCTTATAGAAATGTCATTAGTTTAGCAGCATGGCAATTCGATACGATGATCGAACAATATCATGAATTAACAGGACTAGGGCATCTTATAATAGAAGAAATAGATGCGACAGCCGCAGACTAAACGAGAAAATGATAAAAAACAATAAAGCCAAGTGGATTGTACGCATATTGTTGTTCGTTGGAACAGCAATATCCCTGTATTTCGTACCTTGGATCTTGGTAAAAGCTTGGATCTTACCGCTACCCGGTACTGTTCAAGAACAAATAGATGAAGCCATTGGTCATGGATTTGATGGCATGATCGTGCATGTGGACCAGGCAGGGAAACCACCAGCATTTTATGCAGGCGGTTGGAAAGACCGAGAAAACAAAATACCAGCCGACCCAAATTCATTATTCAAAATTGCCAGTATTAGTAAGTTATACACGGCTGTTGCAGCCACTAAGTTGGTCAAAGAAAAGCGTTTGGCTTTTGACAAAACACTTGCCGATTATCTACCAGAACTAAAAGGGAGAATTGAAAATGCAGAAAAAATTACCTTGAAGATGATGGTTCAACATCGTTCTGGCATACCAAATTTTACAGATAATCCCGCTTTTTGGGACAACGAGCAGGAAAACAGCAAAAATGCCCTGGATTTTGCCCTCGATTTACCAGCCAGTTTTAAACCTGATAAGGGATATGAATATTCCAACACGAATTATTTGTTGCTTCGCAGGATTATGGATGATGTTTTAGGATATGATCACAATGAGTATATCAAAGAGAACATATTGATCCCCTTAGGGCTGAAAAACACCTATTTTTCAATTACCGAAGTCGATCTAGATGATGTGATGAGTGGATATTATGTTGGATATGATAAAGATTTTAAAGCTAATGAATATGGTATGTTAGCCACATTAGAAGATGTTGGAATGTTCTTGCGAGCCTTAAACGATGGGTCAGTATTTGAAGAAGACGAACAAGAAATCTATCCCTACGAATATAACCATGGAGGTCTGGTAATTGGCTATCAAAGCCTTGCAGAATATCATGAAGATATTGACACAGTTGTCGTACAATTTATAAATACTACAGATTTTAATGGCTACGAATGGAACTTATCGGAAATTATAATTAACCGCATTGTAAAGATCTTAAGAAATAAAGTTTAAATGACAGTATTAGTAGTTGGGGCAAGCGGTGCGACAGGAAAACATTTAGTTGATCAACTCTTGCGAAAAGGGAATAGCGTTAAAATAATTGTACGTTCAAAAAAGAACCTTCCAGAGTTATGGAATGAAGAAAACAATTTAGATATCTACATCGCAAATATTCTGGAATTGAGCGAAACAGAGCTGATCAATTTTACAACAGATTGTGATGCTATAGCGTCTTGTTTGGGACATAATCTTACTTTTAAAGGAATTTATGGTCAGCCTAGAAAGCTTGTAACAGATGCCACAAAGCGACTTTGTAAGACGATTAAAAATCATCAACCCAAAAGCCCCGTTAAATTTGTTTTAATGAACACTTCGGGAAACAGCAATCGAGACTTAAACGAATCCATTTCGTTTGCTCAAAAATGTGTTATTGGGCTTCTAAGATTATTGTTGCCACCGCATGTGGATAATGAACAGGCAGCTGATTATTTAAGAACATATATTGGTCAAAATGATAAGCAAATTGAGTGGGTGGCTGTCAGACCAGATGGTTTGATAAATGAAAACGAAGTTACCGCATACGAAACCTATCCTTCACCAACTAGAAGTGCAATTTTTAATGCTGGAAAGGTAAGTAGAATAAATGTAGGTCATTTTATGTCGGAATTAATTAATGATGATAATCTTTGGAATAAGTGGAAGGGGCAAATGCCTGTTATTTATTCTAAAACATCTATCTCAAACCCTTAAAAATAAAAAAACAGCGACTAAGAACATGCCTGCCAACCTGTGGATAGCAGGCAGGCACGAACACGTTGTAGCACATTTCCGAAATCATACTTCATTAATAAAGTTGTAACTTCATAAACAACTATTAACCAATCAAATATAAATTATGAACTCAAAAATGATTTTTGCATTGATTATGATTTTCGGAATTATAATTACTGGATGCAAACAAACGGAAGAAAAAACGGAAGTAGAGGAAGTAAAAGTTGACCTGATCAATGATGAATTCCCTGAGCAAAAAGCCGAAGTAATGGCCTTAATGGACGAACTTACGGAAACCATAAAAAGTGGCGATGTAGATAAACTGATCGCATTTCACGCATATGGACCAAAATTTACAGAATTTACAGGTGGCGGAAAAAGAGTAGGGAGTAAAGAAAATGAAGAGACCGAAAGAGGTATTTTTGGTAATGTCACCGAAGTCGTCAAATTCAATTATGATGACCTTAAAATAGCCGTATATGGAGATGTGGCCAATGTTACCTTTCACTCGGATTTTCACTTGAAATTTGGGGAAGATGAAGCTATTGTTAATGACCAAATTACGCTTCTTCTAGTAAAAACAGATGCCGGATGGAAATGTGTACATGAGCATCATTCGCCTCTGAATAAAGAGGAAGGATAAAACGTACTACAACACCGTGCCTGCCTAACTGCGGCTAGAAGGCAGGCACGAACACGTTGGCAGTATTTAGACATAAATTGAAAACAACCTCTATTAAGACATGACTACAACAACATTCCTCACATTTGTAGGTGATCAATGCGGAAAGGCCGAAGAAGCGATAAATTTCTACACTTCAATATTCCCCAATTCGCAAATCAAGAACATAAAAAAATACGCTGAAGGAGAGGCTGGAGGCACTCCAGAACTTATTAAATATGGAGAATTCACATTAAATGGTACTGATTATTTGGTTTCTGAAAGCAATTACAATCACGCTTGGTCATTTACGCACGCAGTTTCACTTTTAATAAGTGACAATTCCAATGAAGTCATACAAACGCTTTTCGAAGAACTTTCTTCGAATGGTGGTCAGGTAATGGTTCCTTTAGACAGCTACCAGGGTGAGGGAGATTACGGTTTTGGTGAGAAATTTGGATGGTGTCAAGACAAATACGGTATATCCTGGCAATTTATACTAACTGAATAACTAATTATC
>JABDKX010000139.1 GCA_013001975.1 Saprospiraceae bacterium
CAGAACAGTGTCGTTATTTGGACACGTGTCACGCCGCAATATCAAGTTAGTGAGGTTACAGTAAAATGGGAAGTATCTGCCGATGTAAACTTTAATAAAATTATCCAATCTGGCACAACGACCACAAGTCCGAAAAGAGACTACACAGTTAAAGAGATCGTTTCTTCATTAAAACCTAATACAATCTATTACTACAGATTTAGTGCTTTCAATGTGACTTCGATGACGGGTAAGACTAAGACACTTCCGACTGATGATAGTCAAGTCAAATTAGCAGTTGCCAGTTGCAGCAATATTGAGTTTGGTTATTTTAATGCGTATGCTGCAATGAGTGATGAAAATGTAAATGCTGTTATTCACTTGGGAGATTACATCTACGAGTATGGACCAGATGTATATGGTGATAAATCTTTTTCCAGGAAAAACATACCACCTCATGAAATAATTACGCTTCAAGATTACCGAGATCGATACAGTCAATACCGATTAGATCCAGATTTGATAAAAGCGCATGCCAGCGTACCGTTCATTAATGTGTGGGATGATCATGAGATTACTAATAATGCTTATATCGATGGCGCACAAAATCACCAAGATGATGAAGGCAGTTATGATAATCGGAAAAACATTGCCAAACAAGTTTTTTATGAATGGCTACCGATTAGAGAAACAGAACATCACTACAGGAAATTTCGATTTGGAAACGCGATGGAGCTTTTTATGTTAGACGAACGATTAGCAGGAAGGACAGCACAAGCAGACAGTATTACGGATCCTCGTCGATTTTCAAATGAACAAAAATTACTCGGAGACCAACAAATGGAATGGTTGATTGACAATCTTAAATCTTCAACAACCTCTTGGAAGGTGTTGGGTAATCAAGTGATTTTTTCTTACAGCGATTGGGGCTATGAAGGATTCAGTCAAAACATGGATGCTTGGGATGGTTATCCCAATGATCAAAAGAGACTAACTGAAGCCATTCAAAAAAACAATATTGACAACTTGATTTTTGTAACTGGCGATACACATACGGCGTGGGCATTTGAAGCTACCAGCGATCCTTTTGAAACGTATAATCCAAAAACAAGCGAAGGCGCTATTGGTGTCGAATTTGGTGTGACCAGCATTACTTCTGGAAATTCTAATGAGCGCCACCCTACTGATGTTGTTAAAAAACATGAAATGAAAATTGCAAACTCTGATGTCAATCCGCATCTTAAATATGTAAACATGAGAGATCATGGCTACTTGATTTTGACTTTAGATAGCGACAAGGTTGAAGCCGATTTTAAAATAGTAACTACACTTAAAGAGAGAGATACTTCTGTAAAAAGCGACAAGAAATTTGTTGTAAAGAAAGGATCAACTAAATTGATCGGTAAATTATAAGGCCTTAGTTTATATGAATAGTTATTATTGTCTATCTTACTTGAAGATTATAACACATAACATTTGAGACATTTTCAAAATATAAATGTAAATGAAGATTTCAGATAAGACATCCAATCGAAGAACTTTTATAAAAACATCTGCGATGGCAGGTGGCGGATTGGTATTAAGTTTTAATTGGCTTACCTCTTGCAAGCGTGATCATGAAAAGTCAGACATATTAGAACTCCCTGAAAATTGGATTGACTTTAATGCATATCTGAAAATTGGCGATAATGGCGTGGTGACAATATATTCTCCAAATCCAGAATTTGGTCAGAACATTAAAACAGCCATGCCAATGATTGTTGCAGAGGAATTGGATGTTGATTGGAAAAAAGTCATCGTTGAACAAGCACCATACAATCAAGACAAATATCCGGGTGGTGCCTTTGGACAATTTACAGGAGGCAGCAGAGGGATCATGATGAAATGGAAGCCGCTTAGAACTGCAGGAGCTACTGCTAAACAAATGTTGAAAGCAGCAGCTGCACAGACGTGGAATGTGTCAATAGATGAAATATCAACATCATTAGGCACATTGCATCACAAAAAATCTGGACAAAAATCAGACTATGGAGCCATGGCAACACTGGCTGCTACTCTGCCCGTGCCTGAAACAGTCACGTATAAAAAACCAGAAAATTATAAAATAATAGGTCACTCCAAGAAAAATGTTGAAGCCAAAAATATAGTCACTGGAAAACCAATGTTTGGAATTGATTATCAAGTTGAAGGCATGAAATATGCCATGCCGGTATTTCCTCCTGCATTCGGATTGGGTTTTGAAAGCATTTCAAATTTGGAAGAAATCAAATCTATGT
>JABDKX010000147.1 GCA_013001975.1 Saprospiraceae bacterium
TGCAACCTAGCATATTCGAGCATAATGCGTTTTTCAGCATTGTCATGCAGATTTGCAAAGCGAATAGTGGCGACTTTTCTTTCATCAATTGATAAAACTTTGCCTTGACCAAACTTCATATGTAAAACCGTTTGACCTGGTTTTATTTCAGAACTATTATTTGGAGTGAAATCTTTCGGATCTATTGTCAGTGCTTTTGGTTTAGCAGCACCTAGCGGTTTGAATTTTCCCAAGATTTTTGGTGTTCCAAATTTAGGTTTTTGGTTAAATGAAATATTGGCATCAATATTATCATCTGAAATTTCTTCTAAAAAGCGACTTGGATCATTATAGCGCATTTGTCCATATTGATAACGACTGTTGGCATAACTTAAAGTCAAATATTCTTCAGCTCTTGTAATAGCTACATAAAATAATCTTCTTTCTTCATCCAATTGATCTGGCGATGACAATGACATATATGATGGAAATAAATTTTCTTCAAGACCTACAACAAAAACAGATTTAAATTCTAATCCTTTTGCAGCATGGACTGAAAGCAAAGTAACAGTATCTACATTGTCTTTATTTTCATCTTGATCTGTCATCAAGGAAATCGTTTGGAGAAAATTGGATAATGTTCTTTCTTGGCCATTAATATCTTCACCTTCATCTAGAACATCATCTTCAACAAATTCTTGAATACCGTCTAAGAGTGCATTGATGTTTTCTAGTCTGTTTTGTGCTTCGATAGAATTTTCAGCTTTCAATAAATCTATAATGCCTGATCTTTTGACAATAAACATGGCTGTTTTATAAGCATCTTCAGTTTGGGCTTTTTGTTGACTGGCTTTGACAATACTGACAAATTTACCTACTGATTGTTTTGCTCGAGGTTTAAAGTCGATCATATTCAAACATTGCCACATAGACACTTCATTGTCATTGGCAAGAATGGTCAAGTTTGTGATTGTTGTTGCCCCGATTCCTCTTTTTGGAAAGTTAATAACACGCTTAAGCGCTTCATCATCTCTTGTGTTGGTGGCTAACCTTAAATAGGCGATGACATCTTTGATTTCTTTTCTTTGATAAAAAGACAGACCGCCGTAAATTTTATAAGCGATATTGGATCGTCGCAAGTGTTCCTCAAAAACTCTTGATTGTGCATTAGTTCTGTAAAGGATAGCGATGTTCTTGTTAGCAAGAGAAAACCTGTTTTTTTGCTCTATAATGGCATCGGCAATCATTTTTCCTTCCTCGCTATCTGTCATTCCTTTGATGACTTTTATTTTTTGGCCTTCATCTCTTTCAGTCCAAATCTCTTTTTTAATTTGCCTTTTATTGTACGTAATAACTTCATTAGCAGCTTTGACAATAAAATGCGTAGATCTGTAATTTTGCTCTAGTTTGAAAGTTCGAACATCAGGGAAATCGGTTTCAAATTGTAATATATTTTCTATTGTGGCGCCTCTAAAAGAGTAAATACTTTGTGCATCATCGCCGACAATACAAACGTTTTGAGCGCTGCCATCATAAATGGCAAATAGTTTTAAGATCTCGTACTGTAAAAAGTTGGTATCCTGAAACTCATCTACCATTAAAAATTTAAACTGATTTTGATATTTTGATCTTATGTTGTCCGGATTCTGATATAATAGCCGAAACATTTGTAAAAGCAAATCATCAAAATCCATCGCACCAGCTCGCTTACATTTTGCTACATATCTTTCATAGATCTTGAAAGTCATAGGTCTGCGATTCATCTTATCTTGTTCCATGCATTCTTCATTACCAGCATACATTTTAGGTGTGATAAGATTGCTTTTAGCACTTGAAATTCGTGCCCTTATAGCACCGACATTATAAACTTTTGTATCGAGGCTTAGAGATTTAATAATTTCTTTTATTACACTTTTAGAATCATCGGTATCATAAATGCTGAAATCATTAGGATATCCAATTCTATGGGCTTCGACTCTAAGGATTCTTGCAAAGATGGAGTGGAAAGTACCTGCCCAAACCTTATAAGCATCAGGACCTGCTACTTTTTCAATTCTATCTTTCATTTCACGAGCTGCCTTATTCGTAAATGTCAAAGCTAATATTTGGTATGGCGGAACTCCAGATTTGAGGAGATGAGCAATACGATACGTTAAAACCCTTGTTTTACCAGATCCAGGTCCGGCAATGACCATAACTGGACCATTGAGCGTTGTGACAGCTTGCTTTTGAATGTCGTTAAGACTATCTAAATAACTTGTACCTATTTCAGTTCCTTGCATGAGCGCGAAGATAATACTTCAATTTTCAATATATGACTACTTTCGATCATTTAATAGTATCGATTTTGAGTAAATCGTCAGAAAACCTTGGGCTTTGAATAAAAATGAAATAAAATTAAGATATTACGTGCATTCTATCGTCACGCAAAAATCAATCAATTGAGATTAGAAGATTCAATCAAAGACTTTTATCGCTTTCTATGTGATCCTATCTTTAATTACAAATCTGATCAGCCAGAATCTTATCGAAATATTACAATCATGTTTTTGTTGCTTTTCGTTTTTGAAATGGTTGTCGCATCTGTCGCATTTTCTTTTATGGAAATTGATGATGGTGCCCATAAAATGACAGAAATGTTAGACCAATTTGCAATGTGGCAAATATTTATTTTAGCTGTAATAATTGCGCCATTATTTGAAGAAATCTTTTTTAGAGGATATTTAAGATGGCCAGCTTTATTCCTAGGCTTGGTCATAGGTTGTTTGTCAGCATTATCTATTTATTATCATGTCGAGGGAAGGTTGTCTGTGATTTCTAGTGGCATTTTGATCTTGTTTAACATTATTGCGTTCGCATACTTCATTTCTTCTGAACAAGCATTCCAAAAATTGGTAAAGTTCTTTAAGCAGTATTTTGGTATTATATTTTATGGAAGTGTTGTGCTTTTTGCTTTTATACACATCTTTAATTTTAATGAAATCCAAGCATGGTATCTCGTACCATTAATGGTATTACCGCAGTTTATTTTGGCATTATTTCTCGGATATGTCAGAGTGAGAAATGATCTGTGGGCAAGCATTTATGTCCACGCTTTCAACAATATGATTCCAATGGCACTTCTGTTTTTAGTGCCTGAAGGAGCTATCTAGCAATTGTAAATATTTGGCTAGAAACAGCATTATCTTTCTTTAATTTTATAATATAAATGCCGGAAGGTAATTGACCTACATTTATATTTTTAGAAAAATAATTTTGATTAAATACCAATCGTCCTTGGCTATTGAAGATTTGTACTGGACCTTCAAATGTATTATCTGTTTTAATATTTATAATATCTGAAGTTGGATTCGGATAAACATTAAATTTAATTTCCCTCACTACTTCAGGTGTAGATGAAATAGATAGCGCTTTTTCAACTGCTTTTAAAACATTAATACGACCATGACCATATACGTGATTCGGCGAAGTTAAACCCATGACATTAAAACAATCTGTAGAATCAAATTTTACTTCAGCCGTTTCTTCAAGAATATCTTCAATCGCGTTTACATCACCCCTTAGCGAAGGGTTAGCACTGATAATCAAAGCCACAGCGCCTGCAACATGCGGACCTGCCATTGAAGTGCCACTGAAGTTTCTAAATTCATTATTTCTAATTGAAGATCTTACATTATGGCCAGGCGCAGAAACATCTGGTTTAACTCTGAATGAACTGTCAATTAGAACAGGACCTCTGCTTGAAAAATTAGCGATGGTGTCATTACTTCTGGTTGCTCCAATGGAAAAAGACGAAGCCATAGTTGCAGGTGGATTCATAACCGTACCGCATCCCATTCTACCATCATTACCAGCCGAAACAACAACAAAGACACCGGCAGCTTTCAAATTTCTTATGGCATCTTCCATCAATTCCCAATTGGTTTCATTACACCCTTCATCTTCTGGGCAACTCCAACTGTTATTTATAACATCTGGAGCCTTTGCTGGATTTGGTAATGCATCATCTATATTTGTTGGTGCTAAAAACCATTCGAAACATTCGATATAGGTACTCGGTTTGCCGACGCCTCTCTCCATATTTCTACAAGCAATCCATTTTGCATTTGGCGCAACACCAACAGAATTCAGTGAATCTGATCCAACCATTGTTCCCATAGTGTGCGTGCCATGATTGTGATCATCGCAAGGAAATGGTGAATTTAATCCACAAGGATTGGCCTCAGGACTGATTATGCTGTCTTCATGTGCTGGTGATATTTCTCTTATAGCGTCATGCCAATTGTAATTGTGGTCTACATCGCTTTCCGTTACTCCTCTATATTTGTTTTTTAAAACAGAATGCTCCCATTCATAACCCGTGTCTTGTCCAGCGATGATAACATCTTCACCTTGGAAGCCTAGTCTCCAAACACTATCGGCTTGAATCATCTTAATACCCCATTCTGGTTCTGCTAATGCTTTTGTTGGTGTTCCATTAGTTGAATGTGTCTTTTCTATTCTAACCCATGGATCGTGTGCGATAGCTTTTACATTAGGATCATTAGCTATCCATTCAACTTGTTCCAAGCTTAATTTTGCTGCAATGGCATTGACTACTAGAAAATTAGAAAAGGAAACATCTTCATTTTTTAAATAAGCGATAACCTCGTTTTGACTCTTTTGACTTACATCACTTAATATTTGATAAACGAATCTCCCCTTTTCTGTTTTATCGGTAATTAATTGAGCGCTTGAAATATCCGCTTTTTCATTGAATTGAATTAAACAGTCAACAAGATTGTTTTGCTTAAACAATAAAGTCAGATTGTGGTCTATTTTGCCATTAAATTCTTCGACTTTGTCGAACGAATAAATAAAAAATGTTGCTGCAAAAAGTATTAGAAAATATAGTATTCGATTCATGTTTGCTTGTTATTTATTCCATTAATAGATGAAAAAGCATTCAAATATTAGATTAATCGCTTGATAATCAACGTGAATTAGCCATTATTTTGACAAATTTTAGGTCCTTTTTTAGGATTAAGTATTTTTTAAGAATAAAAGTATTAAAACCGATTATCTTTGGAATCGCTTTTTGAGACATTTTGATGATAATTATTTATCAAATATTCTGATTTTTAAATGTGAATACAATGGCAGAAAAAACAAGATATTCAGACGATGAGTTAGCAGAATTTGACAAACTTATTGATGGTAAATTATCGAAAGCCAATCAAGAGTTGCAATATTACTTAGCGCAAATCAGAGAATTGGCAGAAAATGATGGCACTAAGCTAAAAGGTTTGGATGATGGCACCGGGACTTTGGAAAGTTCAAGATTGCAGCAAATGGCTGCACGTCAAAGAAAACTGGTACAGCATCTTGAAAATGCGAAAATGCGTATTGCTAATAAGGTATATGGTATATGTAGAGATACTGGCAAATTAATTTCTAAAGAAAGATTGAAAGCTGTCCCTCATGCTACTTTAAGTATCACGGCCAAGCAAAATCAAATTAAGGGAAAGTAACAATTTAAGTTTTGACGAAGAAGACAGGATTTATAATAGGAGTCATTGCATTGGTAATCATTTTAGATCAATGGTTGAAAGTTTACATCAAATTGAATTATTCCATTTCAACAGGATTTAATATTTTAGGATTAGACTGGGCAAGAATACATTTTGTTG
This sequence comes from Saprospiraceae bacterium, assembly GCA_013001975.1. GTDB lineage: Bacteria > Bacteroidota > Bacteroidia > Chitinophagales > Saprospiraceae > RFSX01. Next base: position 5,649 of record JABDKX010000147.1, read on the forward strand.
AAAATGAAGGCATGGCATTTGGCTTGTCTCTTGGTGGTGTAACAGGAAAATATATCCTGAGCATCTTTAGAATTTTCATGGTCGGTTTTTTAATTCATTTTCTGTCTTCCATCATTAAAAGCAAAGAATCATATGGCCTTCAATTGAGTTTCGGTTTGATAATTGCCGGAGCCATTGGTAATATTATTGATAGTATGGTTTATGGATTGATTTTTTCTGAATCCTGCTATCATTGTGGAGTAGCAGAATTTATGCCTGAAGGCGGCGGATATGCTGGATTTTTACAAGGATCTGTTGTAGATATGTTTTATTTTCCAATCATTAATTCAACATGGCCAGAATGGGTGCCATTTTTTGGAGGTGATAATTTTGCCTTTTTCAGACCTGTATTTAATATTGCCGATGCGGCCATTTCTGTGGGTGTATTCTTAATTATTGTTTTTTACAGATCATACTTTTTATCAAATAATAAGAAGCCAGAATCTCAAAAAATCGAAATAGAAAACATAGTTCCAGATCAATCAAGTTAAGGCTGTTGTAGTATATCACATCAGCAAGGTGAATTAGATTGTGAACTTATTTATTTCGCCAGTCAAAAGGTCTAAAGTGTACAGCAGTATACTTCTTAACTTCTTCTTTCCCATAAAATGAAATAAACCTGGAAGGATCAACCAGCAATTTTGAAGCGTTTTCATATCTGAAATAACACCAAGCATCCTTTGAGGTTGTATCTCCATTTGTATGCTTATACGAAATTTCGATTTCCAATCTTTTGTAATAGCATTTGTCTACACCTTCAAATTTATCAAGGGCAATTATTCCTTTATTATCAATTTCAAATAATTCACCACTTATCTTATAGCTATTGGGAAAATTCTTTTTATGAATCATAAATGGCGTGTTCCATTTACCATCTAGTAATAACGGATACTTAAAATTTGTACTTGCATCTGAAATGTAGGAAGCCTTTATTTCTTCCATAATGGAATGATTGGGAAAGCCTCGCTTTAAAGTACCGTAACTAAATACCAAATTGATTTCTGGATGTAAATTCATACTTACAGCATTTAATTGCTAAAATACGTGTATTTAAACTTTATAACAGGAGCGATATTAAGACAATTAATCCATTTGAAAAGAATGAAATTCTGTGAAAAATGCTGCCTAATAACAAAGGTAGTTACATTATTATCTAACTAAAGATTAATAAAATAATAGAATAGGGGATTAGGAAGGGAAAGTACGATAGTTACAAAGGTGTGATTCAAATACAAAAGGTCAAGTATATAGATTGTGGAAATAATCTATATTATAAGTTTAAACGAGGTTAACTTAATGAGATTATAGCTTATTAAGCCATCAATTGAAAAGCAAGAGTGTTGACGAAAAGGGTAGTTGATTACTTCCCTAAAAAGTTGTTTACTGCTTTTTCTGCCTTCTTTAATACTTCGTAATTAATATCGTAATGTACAAATTTGCCATCCTTTTTGGCATTAACCACACCTGCTAGTCTCAAAAGCCTTAAATGCTGGGAAGTAACTGATTGTTCAATGCCCAATGTGTTGTAAATTTTGTTCACATTTATAACGCCTTGACTATCAATGTATTCCAGGATTTTTAACCTGAGAGGATGTGCTAAAGCTTTCATCAAGATAGTTGAATATTGCAACTTCTGATGGTCGAATTTAACCTTAGTCTGATTCATTAGTTTACCTAGTTTTTCTTATTTATTAGTGACCTTAAGCACAAAGATGTACAAAAGATTCGAAGAAAAGAAGAAATATTAAAAAAAAATGTAAACTGTTAATAGTTGGCTATAAGACTAGTACATATGAAAAAAGTTGTTAATCTGTTCGACTAACAACTTTTACTCGAGAAATATTACCCTGAAAAGATTTTACCCAGCTAAGTCTTCGACTAATTTGGATATTTGGTTTAATCTGTCTTTATCTAGCGAATAATAAATGAACTTACCTTGTCTCTCAGTTACAACAACTCCAGCTCTTCTAAGAATAGCTAAATGTTGTGAAGCTACAGATTGTTCTAATCTTAATTTGATATAGATGTCTGTAACAGTCATTGTCTGACTATTTTCAAGTAAGTCAATGATTCTTTGACGTAACTTATGATTTACTGCTCTAAGGACTAATACGGCTTTTCTCAAATCTGCATAATCCAACTGTATATCACTCGCTCCTTTTTTAAGGGTAACAGTTTCGTTTTTCTTATTTCTCATTAGGTAAGTTTTAAAAATAAAGTTGATTTAATACAAGAACCATTATTACCAAAACTGTACCAAAAACTTATATGAATGTTAAATCGTATTAAAAAGGTCTTGATTATCAAGCATTTACATTTTTATAACATAGCCAATATGTAAGCTAGTTTCCATTATATGGTTGTTTTTACTAATTCATAAGACATTTGGAATCAAGATATCATATGAATATTTGAGTGGTTGAGCTTTATTTACCTATATAACGGCTCTTATTGAAAAAAGATTCAACGAAAAAAATATAATTTTTTAAAAATTGCTTGAAATCCTACCAAAATCAGAACAATTGCTTCTTGCTCTTGGTGATATTAGGCGGTTTGAGATAAAAAGGACTGTAATACGCTAAGTCTTCAAATTGCCCTGATTTATAGGAATTATAGGCTAATTGAACCATATTTTCAGCTAAAGCGATGTTTGATCGAAAGGAAAATGACTGCATTTGATCATTATTTGCATCATTTATTAATAACTTTTCCGCTTTTTCAGCGCCATCACCACAAATAATGCAGTCTTTTGAGTGATAATTGGATAAACTGGACTCATTTATAATCAAATTAGTCGTCTCAATCTGACCAGCCAACTCATTGTCGTAGATATTATAATACACCTCATCCCTTCGGGCATCTATCATTGGAATTATAAATGAACCTGCACCAAGATCTTTAACATGAGGAAAAGCTATGATCTTCAGGGTTTCTAAAGCAATTAGGGGAATAGATTTTGTGTAGCAAATACCTTTTGCAGCCGAAGCACCCACTCTTAAGCCTGTATATGATCCTGGACCGCCGCTTATAGCAACTGCAGATATCTCATCCATCATAAGATTGGCCTCTTTCAAACAAGCCGCAATTAATAGGGTCACTTCTCTGCTGTGTTTCCATGCACCATCATACATTTTAGATGCTAATAATGCATCATCGTCACCTATAGCAACAGAACAAGCAAGCGCTGAGGTCTCTATACAAAGAATTTTAGCTGACATGAAGGCTCAAAATTAGTTTGTGGCAAGAATACTATTATACCTATCTCTATCTCCCAATAAGGCTATAGCCGCATCAATATCTTTATCGTTTTTCAATTTTTGAAAAGCTTTTCCCTTAGAGTAAAATATTCTTGTGGCCAATGCAATTTCAATTTGATTGATAATTGCTTCTTTGTTTGCATCCAAAGCATTGACCTTACTCGTTTCAATATCGTTATTGATGTCATTAACTTTAGCAATTAAGGCTTGTCTTTCTTCTTCCTCCAACTTTGTTTTAACTTCAGTCAATAATTTTTGTGCTGGTGTCTCATATTCAAATCCAGACTTCTCAACAAAAGTTTTAAAAGATTCGAAATTATCAAATACGATCTCATCTTCGATTAGAGAAGTGTCCATTTGCTGAAAGTACTCATTGGCAAATTTAAAGATGATAAATTGTTCATCTAACGCATTCATGACATCTGTTTTCTTTTCTACGGGCAAAATTATATCTGGCGTAACACCTCCGCCATCAAGCACGACCCTTCCTTTGGATGTTTTAAATTTAGAGCGTTTTTCATCTGCGATATCAACAGGTTCTCCATCTTTATATTCAACACTCTGAATACACCGTCCACTTGGAATGTAATATTTCGAAGTTGTTATTTTAACTCTGGAATTGTATCCAACATCTTTCGTATTTTGAACCAATCCTTTGCCATAACTGCGCTGACCCATGAGTACGCCACGATCCAAATCCTGAACGACACCAGAAACAATTTCAGAAGCTGAAGCCGAAGACTTGTTAATCAGAACAACCAGCGGCACATTCAGATCAAGCGGATCGGCTAATGTTCTGTATGTTTCATCCCTATCTCTTACTTTACTTTTGACGCTAACCACTTCTTCATTCTTAGGGACAAAGATATTTGAAATGGCAATCGCTTCTCTGAGCAATCCACCGCCATTATCTCTTAAGTCTAAGATAAGGCCGTGCATATCTTCATTTTCTCTTTGCAGTTTTTTGTATGCTTTTCTAATATTTTTCCCTGCATCAGGTGTAAATGTTGTCAATGAAATATAAGCCACATTAGGATCGACAAATCCAGAATAAGGCACATTGGGAATGCTTACTTCAGATCTGGTGATGTCTACGCTAAAGTCAGGACTGCCTTCTCTTTTTATTTTCATTCGAACGGAGGTTCCAGCAACACCTCGATAAAATGCAGTGACTTCTTCAAATGTTTTCCCCTCCGTTGATTGGCCATCAATTGCTATGATTTGATCACCGGCTTGAAGTCCAGCTTTGAGGACAGGACTATCTTCGTGCGGCTCAATGATCGTTACATAACCATCCATCATTTTCACCACAGCACCAATGCCATCATAGGTGCCTTCCGTATTGAAGCGATAACTTGAAACTTGAGATTCAGAAATGTAATTTGTATAGGGATCTAAAGAGCCAACGATGGCATCCAAACCGACGCGCATCAATTGACTTGGATCGAGATCATCAACATAGTTTGCATTCAGTTCTTTATAAACATTGACAAAAATTTCTATGTTTTTGCTTATTTCATATAACTTATCATGTTTGATCGTAGTCGCAGAGATACCAACCAAAACAACAGCTAAAATGCCTAATCTTCTGTATTTCATAGCTTTAATTTAAATGTCCTCAAAAGGGAAGCACAATTATAACGCATATTATAATGTATTTTGTTTAAATAAGCGTCAGTTTAAGCTTTTAAAAAATCTTTAACGCCCTTAAGTAAGATTTCTGGCTGGTCTGCATGGACCCAATGACCGGCGTCATCAATATCTAAAAACTGGACATCATCAAAAAGTGTCTTGATATTTTTTTGATCTTCTTCTGTGATGTAATTTGAATTGTTGCCTTTTATAAAGAGCGTCGGATTGTCGATGACAAAATCAAGTTCAACCGATCCTTTGATATTATCATAAGATGCATAAAGCTTTGAAATATTGGCCTTCCATTCAAAGCCTCCTTCAGGTTTCCGTTTTAGGTTTTTCATTAGAAATAAAACGGTTCCCAAATTATCTAATTTGGCCATCAACTCATTTTCAACTTCTTTTCTTGACTGTACTTTTGTTAAATCAATTGCTAATAATGATTCAAATATTTTTTCATGGCCACCTTCATATTCTTTTGGACTGATATCCACAATGATGGCTTTGTTAGCCATGTCAGAATAGTCATTTAAAAACTGCATGACTGTTTTGCCACCCATAGAATGTCCCAATAGATGAGCGGAAGGAATATGTTTGGACATCAAAAACTGATTCAAATCATCAGCTAATAATCGATAACTAAATTGATCACTATGGAATGACTTTCCATGGTTTCGCTGATCGATTGAAATAACCCAATAATCTTCAGCCAATTTTTTTGACAGCGCATGCCAATTGTCAAGCATGCCCAATAAGCCATGTAATATTACAATGGGTTCACCAGATCCGTATTCTTTATAATTGAGTTGCGTCATAAAATTTAAAATAAATAATCCGAAGCCTTGGTGAAGAACATAATAATCCAAAGCCTTGGCGAAGAACATAATAATCCGAAGCTTTAGCGAAGGATTACTTTATCCTATTATAAATAAAATCGTACGTAATAAATAACATACCCGAGAAAAAAGTATTGTCTACATTTTCCTTACCACTAAACGAAAATAAATTGTCAATGTTTACATTATTCAAATCTGCCAATTGTTTGGCACCACTGCGATGACCAAAACCAAAATCTAAACCAATAGAAAAAACATTTTTACCATATCTAAACATACCTCCTCCGGAAATATGAAAAATGTCTGGTGCTGAACCTAAGTATTCGGCACTGTTATTTAAAATCAAGCTGTTATCTTGATTAAAATCAGATCTGAGGCCACCCAACCAAGTCACTTTCTCATTTTTTTTATATTGAATACCGAAGGCCATATTTAAAACACTTTGGTTTTTACTTATCACTTTTATAAATGCATCTGCATCACCTTCAGCCACACCATTAAAGCTGTCGTCTAACTCTGAAAAAAGGGTGTATTCTTCAATTTCACCAAAATATTCGGTGCTGAAAGAAACACATATTTCATTGAAAGTATATTCTAACCCAAGACCGATTGAATAGGGAGTTTTATAGTCATTGAGATCTACTTCATCTCGATTTGATAAGACTTCATTTCGATTTTCTGCAGTCACTATTCTTTGATCATCGATGGCATAACTAGCACTCGATCTCAGTATGCCATAAGTTGGGGTTGTAAATGTTGCACCAATTTTCATGGGGCCAATTTTAGAGGATAATCCGACTTTTGTTACAAATCCGCTATAGGTTGAAATATTATAATCAAAATCTGAACGCCAGGAAGCCACTATGTCCGTAGGGTTAGGCGATAAAAAGACTTCTTTGATTAATCCTACTCTTAGGCTTTCGCTGTGCCAAGCTGAAAATTGAGACACACCAATACCAATGTTATCGGTTATGTTATAAGACACACCAATACCAAACCAATCTTCAGATACTTTTCTTTTAAAATCAAGATCCGCTCTTAATAAAAATAATCCTGAGTCATTAATTTGATCCGTCAATCTGTTTTTAAATTCAATATTGGACTTGAATCGTTTAAACGAAGCAATCCCAAATGTTAATTTTCTTGTATTAAAAGGTTGAAAACGAATAGCTAAAAAGCCGGGAGAAAAATCAATTCCAGTATCGGCAATTTGACTTTTATCTCCTAAGAAATTATCAGCTTGCAACCTAGAATAAGTAGGGGATAAAAATGAAAATGCAAAACCCAAGTTGTCATCTTGACTAATGGCTCCAGGGTTATAGAATATATTGGTTTCATCTTCTGCAGAAGCGATTACTGCACCATTCAATAATAATCCCTTGGCGCCATACTGGTGCGTCCAATAATGTGAATCAATTTGTGCATCTGCTTGCGCAATCCAAAACAGTAATAGTATCAACCCTCCTAACTTCATAGATTAAAAATAGTAAAATTTGTAATTTCTCCTGAAAGGACCTGACAGGTTGTACAACCTGTCAGGTCCTTTTTTTCTATTTTTGCCAATCAACAAATAATTCATCTGTTTGTTACTAATCTATGGCATATAAATTAACATCGAAATACGAACCTACTGGTGACCAACCCCAAGCAATCAAACAATTGGTGGATGGTGTCAATTCAAATGAAAAGTCTCAGGTTTTATTAGGTGTTACTGGTTCAGGAAAGACATTTACCGTTGCCAATGTGATTAATCAGGTCAATAAACCCATCTTGGTGCTGACACACAACAAAACATTGACAGCACAATTATACAGTGAACTAACGGAGTTTTTCCCAGATAATGCCGTTGAGTACTTTGTTTCTTACTATGATTATTACCAACCAGAAGCTTACATTTCTCATTCTGACACATACATTGAAAAAGATCTTCAAATAAACCAAGAAGTTGATAAATTGCGATTAAGAGCGACTTCTTCATTGCTTTCAGGAAGAAGAGATGTCATTATTGTGGCTTCTGTATCCTGCATTTTTGGTATGGGTAATCCTGAAGATTACAAAGCAGGTATTATAAGATTAGAAAGGGGTCAAAATTTCTCGCGAAACCAATTTTTATATAGATTAGTAGATATCCTCTATTCACGGACAGTTACCGATTTTAGGAGAGGTACATTTAGAGTAAAAGGAGATACAGTCGACATTCATTTACCTTATGCTGATTACGGTCTTCGAGTGACTTTTTTTGGAGATGAAATCGAACAATTAGACCAATTAGAATTAGAAACAGGAAAGCGCATAACATCAATGGATCATGCAGCTATTTTTCCTGCTAATCTGTATGTAGCTCCGAAAGACCGCTTTAAAGGTATTGTTAAACAAATTGAGGACGAATTGTTTGCACATGAAAAGTTTTTCGAGGAAGAAGGCCGATATATTGAAGCTAAGCGAATAAAGGAAAGAACGACCTTTGATTTAGAAATGATGCGAGAGTTGGGATATTGTAATGGCATTGAAAATTACTCTCGATTTTTTGATGGACGTGCACCAGGAACGCGACCTTTTTGTTTGTTAGATTATTTTCCAGATGATTATTTGATGATCATTGATGAGAGTCATGTGACGATTCCTCAAGTTAGGGGTATGTGGGGTGGTGATCGCGCAAGAAAATTAAACCTTGTCAATTTTGGTTTTAGATTACCGTCGGCTATTGATAACCGACCATTAAATTTTGCGGAATTTGAAAATATCATCAATCAAGTTATTTATGTTTCTGCAACTCCCGGAAATTATGAATTAGAGCAAACGGAAGGATTGGTCGTTGAACAAATCGTTAGACCAACGGGATTACTCGATCCGCCTATTGATGTCAGACCAAGTCTGAATCAAATTGATGATTTGATGGAAGAAATAAACAAGCGTATCCACATGGAAGATCGCGTGTTGGTGACAACTTTGACAAAACGAATGGCGGAAGAACTGACCAAGTATTTGGTTCAATTAAATGTAAAAGTGAGATATATTCACTCTGAAGTTGATACGATGGATAGGGTAGAAATCATTCGTGATTTGAGATTAGGTAAATTTGATGTGTTAGTAGGTGTTAATTTATTGAGAGAAGGATTAGACTTACCAGAAGTTTCTTTGGTCGCTGTTTTAGACGCTGACAAAGAAGGATTTTTGAGAAACCAAAGATCATTAACACAGACGGCAGGTAGAGCTGCGAGAAATTCGAATGGATTGGTCATCTTTTATGCGGATAAGATTACTGGTTCTATGCAAGAAACCATTGATGAAACGAACAGAAGGCGGTCCATACAAATGGCTTATAATGAAAAGCATGGTATCACACCGACAACGATTTGGAAAACGAAGGAGGAGATATTGGCTCAGAAATCAATTCTTGATATTCGAGGTGTGAAAAGCAAAGCTTATATTGAAGATGATGAAATCACAGTTGCAGCAGATCCCATTGTAAATTATATGAATAGAGACCAATTGGAAAAATTGGTTGAACAAACAGAGCGTAAAATGAAAAAGGCAGCGAAAGAATTGGACTTCATTACGGCTGCCCAGTACAGAGATGAGCTTTTCGCATTGAAGAAAAAATTAAAATCTGCTGTTTAATTCTCGCTGATCATCATTTCAAATCTATAATCATCAACAGGTACTGGATTGTCGCAATCGTCCTCGAATAAACGGCCGATGTAATGTATTCCCAAGTCGAAAGGCCAATCTTCCTCATTTATAACTGCTTCGTGTAAGAGATAAGATTTTATTTCACCTTCTTTTTCAACTTCAATGTCAAATGTAAACTCTCCTTCCCATACGCAAATAACGTCGCATGGACATCTCTCATCATTAACACTTTTGACTGTAATTTCATATTCGCCATTTAAACAAAAAATGTCTCCTTCTTGATATGTGAAAGTCTCATCAAACATAATATCTGTGCAAGATTCACCGTCTTTACCACAGGAAATCAGACAAGAAATAATCGTTACAATAGCGAGCGAAAAAAGAGCCTTTTTCATATCCTTTTATATTTGTAGACGTCTAAAATGACGATCCTGTTTGAACTATATTACTAAAATATTGATTTTGGTATAAATAATGCGTTAATATTTCTATAATACGTTGATGTTTAGAAACATAATTCATAAGTTTTCCATTATTTAGTATGTGTATTAACGTTATTGTTCAGTAGTTATGAAGAGAAAAACCTATTTATTATTGTTTTTTTTCCTTTTTGGAATGTTTCTAAGTCCAAATCAAGCCCAAGATGTGAAGTTGGTCAATGGAGGTTTTGAGGATAAGCCTAGATTTGGAAAAAAGGATGAATATTTTAATATTAAGGGCTGGTACGATTGTGGCGCCTTAGATTTTAAATGGGAAAGCCCACCTGACATCCATCAAGGGGTTAATCGCGATACTTCGTTTTGGGGAAATACACAAGGTTCGAATCAAGGAAAAACTTATTTAGGAATGGTCGTCAGAGAAAGCGAATCTTATGAATCGTTGTCTCAAAGATTAGCCATGCCATTGCGAGCTGGAAAGTGCTACAGTTTTTCAGTTTTTCTTTCCAGAAGCCCTTCCTATATCAGCGGTGTTGCCAATAGCGATAAAGAGAAAAACTTTACAGAACCGACGGTACTTAGAGTTTGGGGAGGTGAAGGGTTGTGTGATGAAAAAGAATTGTTGTTGGAATCTCCGCCTATTGATCATTCAGAGTGGCGAGAATACAGTTTTAAAATAGAACCATCTAGAGATTACAGACATATTAGAATCGAAGCTTTTTGGAAAACACCCCTTTTGTTTCCATATAATGGACATATTCTTGTAGACAATGCTTCCGATTTTAAATTGATACCGTGTGAAGAAAATGTAGAACTGTATGTAGCTAACAAAGTCGAACGTGCGCCTAAGAAAGTCAGAAAAATGCCAGCGCATAAAGCAAAGAAAAAGAAAGAAGTTGTTTTTGAAAGAGGAAAGAAAGAAGTGAAGATTGATACGATTGTTTATACAAAACCGAAATCTGAAAAAATCCTTTCTTTAGATCGTAATAAATTAAAGAAAGGGGAAAATATTCGAATTGATAAATTGTATTTTGAAGCTGATACTAGTTCAATAAATGTTGAGTCTTTTGAAGTTTTAAATGAGGTATTCGATTTTTTAAATCAGAACGAAGACATCATCATAGAAATACAAGGACACACCAATAATATACCTTCAGATGAGTATTGTGACAAGCTTTCAACCGCAAGAGCGAAAGCTGTGGCAAACTATTTGGTATCTAAAGGTATACAGGAAGAACGTATAATGTATAAAGGGTGGGGAAAAAGAAGGCCAATGACGACAAACAGAACGGCAATGGGCAGAAAAATGAATCAAAGAGTAGAAATTAAAATTATCAGCATAGGCTAGTCAATTTTAACTATTCTAAGATTCTTTTTAAGCAAATGAACAAATTTTAAATTAACTTAGGGACGTTCTTTTTTAGAACGGAACAAAACATATTTATAAAATGAAAGTGAAGGGATTATTTATTATAGCCTTATTATCAAGCGGTTTATTCTTAAGCGCTGTTTATCCAGGTTTAAATTTCAAAGAAAAGGAGAGCATGATTTTAAATGCTGTCATTAATTACTTGGATGCATTGCATTTTAAGCCAGCAACGATTGATGATAGCTTTTCAGAGCAAGCATTCGATAATTATATTGGTATGATTGATCCAGGTAAGCGATTGTTGATTCAATCTGAAGTTGATCAATTGGCAGCCTATAAAGATCAAATTGATGACCAAGTTAACTCACGAAGCTTTCAATTTTTCGATGTTTCCGTAGGTATTATTGATAATGCCAGAGAAAGAATGAAAAATATTTTCTACGAATTAATTGAAACGGATCTTTCAGTTAAGAAGAATGAAAAAATTGAAATGGATAGCGACAAAAGAGATTTTGTTGAATCTGACGAAGAATTAAAAGTGCTGTGGCGAAAATTACTTAAATATGATTTGAATTCAAGATTGAGATCTAAAATTAAAAGTCAGGAAAAAGCAATTAAAGCTAGAGAAGAAGGTGAGGAAGAACCTAAGGAAAAAACAGATTACGATAATCTGAAAAGTAAAAAAGAACCTTTGGTTATTAAGTCTGAGAAAGAACTTAAAAACGAATGTATCAAAGCGATTAAAAAATCTTACGAAACATATTTTAAAAATATAGACAAAGAACGTCGTTCTGATAAATTTGAAACATATGTCAATTCGATAACGCATTTATTTGATCCACATTCTGATTATTTAAATCCAAAAGAAAAAGAAGATTTTGATATTAGAATGGGCGGAAAGTTAGAAGGCATTGGTGCTAGGTTGTCAACGCAAGATGATATGACAAAAGTTGTGTCTATCATTGTAGGTGGTCCTGCTTGGAAAGGGAAAGAATTGCAGGTTGATGATTTGATTACTGCAGTGACGCAAAAAGGTGAAGAGCCGTTGAATATCGTAGGTATGCGTTTGGATGATGTCGTTCAAAAAATCAGAGGTGACAAAGGAACAATCGTTATTTTAACTGTGAAAAAACCCGATGGCTCTGTTGTTGAAATTGAAATCGAAAGAGACGAAGTGATCATTGATGAAGCATTCGCAAAGTCACTGATTTTAGATATGCCAAAAGTTGTAGATAACGTAGGTTATATCCGATTGCCTAAGTTTTATAGTTCATTTGAAAATGAAGGTGGAAACAGTTGCGCTAAAGATGTGAAACTTGAAATTGAAAAACTTAATGATCAAAATGTAAATGCGATTATCCTTGATTTAAGAAACAATGGGGGAGGATCTTTGAAAGATGTTGTAGATATGACAGGATTATTTATCAAAGAAGGTCCTATTGTACAAGTTAAACCAAGAACCAAACCAGCTTACGTCTATGAAGATGAAGATCCTGAAGTTCATTATACGGGACCTTTGGTGGTCATGGTCAATCAATTTAGTGCTTCTGCATCTGAGATTCTTGCGGCAGCACTTCAAGATTACGGACGTGCAGTTATTGTAGGAAGTACGTCAACTTTCGGAAAGGGAACTGTTCAACGATTCGTTGATCTGGATAGAGCTTATCGTGATTATGACGAAATCAAGCCATTGGGTAATTTAAAAATTACAATGCAGAAATTTTATAGAGTTAATGGTGGATCAACACAACTGAAAGGTGTGGAACCAGACATCGTGCTTCCTAATAATTATCACTTTATTGATACAGGAGAAAAGGATTACGACCATGCTATGGAGTGGTCAGAAATTCCTGCTGTTGAGTATAGTCAAAATGTATATAGTCTTTCTGGACTTGAGAACATCGTTAATAATAGCAATGCACGTATAAAGCAGAACAAAGATTTTCAATTGATCTATGAAAATGCAGCACGCTTAAAAGAAAACAGAGATAATTCTGTATATCCTCTTCACTTTCCGAGGTACATTGATCTGAATGAAAAAAGAGAAAAAGCAGCAGAGAAATTTGATGATTTATTTGAAACTGAAATTGGCAACTTACATGTCAAAAATTTAAAATTAGACATGGAAAAAATCAGTATTGATGAATCTACAATTGTGAGAAATAAAGATTGGGTTGAAGGCGTAAAGAAAGACATTTACTTAGAAGAAGTGATTCATATATTAAAGGATATGATTGATTCTCAGGCAAACTATTAATAAAAAATAATAAATGATAAAAGACGGCGATCCTAAAAAGATCGTCGTTTTTTTTTGACCTAAGCTTACATGGTTTTGTATCCTAGGAACAAACCAAAGATTATAAGGATGACGCCTGATAAATTGGCAATTATATTTATATGATTAGGCGTCAGCCACTTTTTAAGAAAGTTAGCTAGGTATACTTTAAACATATCTGATAGAATGATTACGCCGATTATTGTTCCAAGTAATAACGCAAGCTGGTTATTTGAAACGCTTCTACCAATCATATAAGTAGAAATGATGCCCATCCAAAAAATAAAAGTAAATGGATTAACGGTGTTAACTAAAAATCCTTTGAGCCAAAATCCAAAATAGTCTGACTTTTTGATTTTAATTTTATGATAATCGAGCGTTGGTTTTTTAAGCAAAAGACCAATGCCGAAGAGAATGAGTATAATGGCACCTGACATACCCATCCAAAAAATAAAAGACTGGCTTTCTATTGTAGATCTGATTTTATAGATAAAATTATACATCAAGAGCACGATGATAATATCACTTATCCAAATACCTGTGCCCACTACCAATCCAGGAACCGTTCCTTTTTCAAGTGAGGTGTGTGTTAATGCAATAAAAATAGGACCTAGTGAGCAGGCAAGAAGTAGTCCTGAAAGTAAACCTTCTATAAATATGCTCATTTCGTTTTATTGATAAATAGTTGCTATTATTTTTCGGGCTCCGCCTCGGTTTCTAAATTCACAAAGATAAATACCTTGCCATGTGCCCAATGCTAATTTATAATTAATTATTGGAATTGAAAGTGATGAACCGACGAGCGATGCTTTTACATGGGCAGTCATATCATCTGGTCCTTCTAAAGTATGTTTTAGGAAAGGCAGATTTTCTGGAATAAGTTTATTAAAGATAGATTCGAAATCTAGACAAACGTCAGGATCTGTATTTTCATTGATGGTTATTCCTGCCGAAGTGTGTTTTATAAATAAGTGAAGAATGCCTGATTGTGGTAAATCAATTGCTGATAAAATATCATGTGTGATGATATGGAATCCTCTTTTTTTAGGATCAATAACAAGTTGTTGATGAGAAATCAATTAAAACTGATGTTTTGAAATGGCAGGGCACGGCAGTTCGCCAAAATACCTCATTATGCCAATGCTGATAAAGTAAACCAAGTCATTGCTTTTCCCATTTCCACGTTGTTGTCCGGGCAAAGCAAATTCTGGATCTAATGAACGATCTGATAGTTGCGCAGCAATAGGACCTCTCCTTGCCGACAGACTACCCAAGTCAGGGTAGGCATTGCTCACATCATCAATGTAATCAGAAAATATATTTCTACCGCTTAAAGCAGTGTTGATGCTCCAATCTCTGTTGATATCCCATTTAAATCCGATTCCAAATACAAATGCGCCGCTCATCAATCCGTATTCCTGTCCATTTAACTGACCTTCAGTTCCAAAGTCTCTTAAATCATACACCACATTGTCTATTTCTGCCTGTGGGTTATATTTCATAATTGAAAAACCACCAAACAAATAAGGTGTATAATAATAATCATCACTTCCATGGTAGTAAGGAAAGAAATTAAATTCCAGCGAAAAATTCAGATCAAAAACATCAGACTTAAAAGATAAGTTTCTTGTACGTTGGTAGAAGTTATTAGAATTTTCATCTTTTGCACTTATATGGCCATAGTTTAATCCAGCTGCAAGCGATAATCTTTCATTGAAGTTTCTGCGTGTTAATAATCCAATGAGAATACCTGGACTGTTGAGATTATAACTTGTGTTGAGGTCACCAAAATAGATTGAAGTCCCAATATGCCCTCCAACTTCAGTGCCTCGTTGTCCTGTAATTATGCTTGTCGAAAAGCATATTAATAATAGCGATATAATTACTCTTGATGTCAATGTTCTCCTACTTATTGCTTGATTAAACGCATCGATATTCAACTATGGTATAGAAAGGATACTTATTAATCATTTTTTAAATCCAAAAACGGCGCAAAGATAACAATTTGGAAGTATAATGATTGTTTTGAAAAAGACGGTAAAATCAAATTGGCATTATGAGATCATGTTTTACATAAATAATGTCAATTTTTCATAACCAAATTAGTTCATATTAAGAAAAAAATATAGAACAAATTCCTGATTAAACACCAGTTTTCGTATATTCATGTATTACCTTAATAGCTATGAGACATTTAGAACCCCTCTATAAATGCTTTTCTCTCGCCATAATAATATTGTGCTCATCTGTCTGTTATAGTAATTTATCAATAGTTAGTACTATTGACCATCCAAATAAATCGAATCAAAATTTATTTACAATTCATGTTGATATTGTTGTTTTCGATTTGAATAATGTTAAACATATACAGCAAAAAGAATATTATGTCTTGCAAGCTGGTGCATTTTCAAAATTGAAAAACGCAGAAAAGCAAAAAGCAAAGATTCAAGAAATAGTCACTGATAAAATAGTTATAGAAGAAGATAAGAAGCGAAAACTGTTTTTGGTGCATGTGGGCGAGTATTTTTCGAAGGAGCAATTAATACCGACCCAAAAAAAGTTAAATCAAACAGGTATTGATCACTTTCTTAAACGTAAGAAGGGTTAGATTGATATGTATGTAGTAAAGGAGTTTTGATCAGCAACTTTATTAACATTGTTTTATAGCCAGATTTCAAAAAATCTGGCTATTTTTAAAAAGTAAACTTTTTGTTTATTTAACCACACATACTTATAGTTTTAAAAAAGTTTAAGACAGTGAGTACAATAAAATGGCGATTTGCATAATAAAGACATTAGTCTAGGATATATTATGACCCCAAGGAGCCATTGAGGACTGCTTTTAGCAGTCCTTTTTGTTTAGGTACCCTCCCTTTTGATGATGATTTTCAATATGAAATGTTTTTCAGATCTGAAACGTGTTGTCATAAATTAAAAATATTTTTATATATAATTATTATTCATTATATGACGTAAGTCGTTGATAATAATAGTCTTATGCCTTTAATCTCCTTATATTCTAGCCTTATTACGTATAAAAAATTAACAAATATTATTTTTTTATATATGTAATACATATAAAATTTATTACTTTAGCGGCAGTTTACTTCATGAGATCCTTCGGTTGCGACTTCAGTACCACCTGAGAAATGATGGTAAGTAACCAAAGAGATTCGAGGGGCTTCGCTAGGAGCCCTTTTTTTATGCCCATAATTGAGGGTAGGTGTAGCTGTTTGGCTTATACATTAGCAGATAAAATATATAATTCAAGAATAATTATTTCAATATAAAGCCTTGCAATTAATTAGGTTTATACTATCTTTGCCGTCCGCTTCAAAGGTGGAGTGGGTGAGTGGCTGAAACCAACGGTTTGCTAAATCGTCGTACTTGGAAACAGGTACCGGGGGTTCGAATCCCTCCTCCACCGCTATTCCAACAAATTTTTAGTAGAATTTTGAGGAAAATGGGCATAAGTAGCCTAGCAAAAAAGTACTTAGAAGAAAGTATCGGGGCGTAGCGCAGTCCGGTTAGCGCACCTGGTTTGGGACCAGGGGGCCGGAGGTTCGAATCCTCTCGCCCCGACAACAGTTTAGATTAAACCCTTGTAAATCAATGATTTGCAAGGGTTTTTCTTTTTTGGTTGTCGTGTGGGTTGTCGGTTCATCTTAGAAAATGAAGAAGGTGAGTTTAAGGATTTTTATATTGACCCTAAAAAGTAACATGTTTTATTAAAATATCTGAATAAGAAATTAAGTATATTTGTATACTCTTTTATACTTCGAATTGACTTGATATGAATTTATTAGTTATAGAAAATTAAAAAATTCATTATGAAAAATGCCTTCAAGATCATTATTCCCCTGGCGATAATTATAATTGCTTGTAATAAAGATGTTCAATTTGAATCAAATGCAGGGAGATTCATTGGATTATCTATTTTGGGCTTATGATGGATTAGTTATAGAAGATTCAATTGGTACTCCAAATGAAGTAATTGATAGTTCTTCATGGGCTGATATAAGGGCTCATTATGATTCAATTAAAGATAATATAGATTTTGATTGTGAATAAATAACTATTATGAGATTACCTTTTTTCGCTTTTTTAATAATTTTTGTTTCATCTTGTTCTCAAACCAAAGAACTAGCTCAAGAAAATAGATTCACTGAGAGAGAAATGAATTTAAGGGCGATTATTACAATATTAAAACATGCCAATCCAGAATGCACTGGAAGTTGTAATTTTAAAATTCATAGTAAGTTGAACTTCTTTCACGATGGATTAATTGAAGAGAAGCACAATATATTTGAGCAAAAATATGATACAAGTTTTTCTAAAAAGAAGGTCATTGATTACTTGATATATAAATATGATATTCCAGATTTAGGAAATTTAGTGTTTGCTAAAGGAAAAGAATCAAATATTATGTTTACTCCGTTGATAATTACAGAAAATCAAGAAATGATGGTTGGAATGGTAAGATATCCTAATGGTGCTATTTATAATTATTGTGTTTCAAATATTACTAATGAATTTGTTGTGAACTATTATAGGCAATTTGATGATCATTAGCGAAATTAGTGGCTAATTTTTCTTGATATCAATATTGTTTTCCATCAAATATTCAACTTTGACACTTGGCAATTGCCTTTCTTTATACATTAATTCACCAGCTTCAATATCTACATAGTTTCTTAATTGAGATTGATAAAGCCATTCCTTTGTATTGGTTTTAGGAACAATTTGTGTTTTGGTTTCCTTTTCAATTTTAGGTAATGAAAAGCCATAGGAGTTAACCAGTTTTAGTCCTTTGAATGCTTTATATATTTCATGGATCGCGGCAGCATAAACAACTGGGTCAGAAGTCTTATACTTGCCTTTTTTCATGTCTGGGTCTGTGAATATCTTTGTGCTGTATTTTAATACTTCGATTAACTTTTCCAATGGATTTTTAACGACTTGTAAGTCTTGAGCTGCATAGCTAGCATTCTTTTTTAATTGTTTGAGCCATTCAATATTTAATAAGATTGCTATTTCTTTTGTAGCAGTTATAATATGGAAGTGGGGGTTATAGGTTTTTTTTATTGGGTTGTAATTACATTCTAAAGAAACCAAACAAATTAATTTAATTCCTTTGTTTCTTCTAAATCTCTTCTGGCATTTCTGGTAGATTTTTTCAAATGCTTCTTTGGCATCTCTGACTCCATTGTATAATTCATGCCTTTTGAATGATACTCTGGTTAGGGTTAAAAAACAAGGTTTTTCCCATTTCTCAATTACACTTTTTAATCCTTCGAGATAATCTCTTTCAATATGATGTTTATATTTTTTTATTGATTCAATTTTCTCACCTTCTTTTTTGTGTGTTGTAATAGGAAGTTCTTGGTAGTGATACCCATCCATAAATTTTGATTTAATTATTTCAATATTACGTAAAAAATATTCTTTTCGATTTTCAGACTTGGCAAGACCTGAAATATAATTATGTTTTTTCTTCTCGTAGTAGAACTGAACAAATTCTTCAAACCTGTGTAAACTCTTACATGTTTTAGTTCCATCATATAATACAAAAGTTTTCTTGCACTCAGAATGAAATTCAATTTTTAAATTTTCGTATGCGACATTTAATTTCTCATATATTTCTTCTAGCATTATGCAATTTTTAATGGTGAGGAATCAAGAAAGAATTTTTCTTCTGACATAGAAACAGCATTTTCTTCTCCTGTTATTTTAATGTATTTCAAAAAGGCGGTTTCCGTTGAATGTCCCGTAATCAACATGATTTTTATTGAAGGCATTCCACTTTTGTAAGCATTTGTAGCGAATGATCTTCTTGCAGTATGTGTTGTTACCAATTCCCACTTGTTTTTAGTTACAGAAAATTCTTTACCACCATTGGTGAGTTGTTGAATTACTTTTCCTTTTATTCCAACTTGTTTAGCAATCTCTTTTAAGTAGTCATTCATTTTTTGATTACTTATTGGTTTAGGAAAGATTTGAGTCTCAGTTCTGTATTTGTTAATGATTCTTTTTAGAATTGGATGTAATGGAACATAAACAGTCTTTTTCGTTTTTTGAGTAAGAATACTAATGACTTCTTTGTTTTCTATGGATTGCAGATGTTCAGGTTTTAATCTAGTAAAATCGCTAAATCTTAAACCAGTATAGCAACCCACTAAAAATAAATCTCTTACTTTTTCTAGTCTTTCATTTTCTGAAAAGTCATATTGATATATGAGTTTTAATTCAGCGTCATTTAAGTATATGTTCTTGGGCGGTTTTGTACCAAGAATTTGAAATGCTTTGGACTTATAACTGAGATTTTTATTTAGTCCTTTATCTGTGGCGTCATTTAAAAAGACTCCAATTGTTTGCCAAATCTTTTTGACATAATTTTTAGAATTGTTCAATGGGGGACTATAAAGATAGGTATTAAATGAACTGAAAAAATCAATATCTATGTCATTAAAATCTGGTTGGCGTCTGCCTTTTTTTGAAAAGGTCTTTAGATGATTAAATACAGTTGTATAGTTCTTTACAGTTCCTTTGCTATAGTTATTGGATTCTGTCCTTTCTTTAATGAAATTCTCTATAAATGCAAATAGGGTGTTCTTATTATCTGACTTCATCAAAAACTCATTGAGAAGTTTTTTAAATTTTGCAACCGTAGGAGTTTTATTGTCAATAATAAACTGCCTATGGAATGTATTGACTTTAGCAGCCATTGTATTTAGAAAGTTATTCAATTCTGAATACTCAGGAAACCTTTGTGTTTCTTTGGCTCTTTGCTTTCTGTCATTCCAAAACTTTGGAGGTATCTTCTGACCAGTTGAGTAAACCAACCTTTGTCCGTTGAACCTGTAGACTAATGAAATAAGTGTTGATTGTTCTTTTCGATTTTTAAGGTTATACCTTACTTGTGACATATATCTAAATTATAATCTAAAGATATAGCTATTTTTAGTCAGTTGTCGTCTGGGTTGTCGTTTTTTCTAGTCTGTTTTGGTCTGATTTATGCTTAATTTAGTTAAAAATGCATGATATGTTATGTTTTTATAGTGTTTTAGGCATTTTTTAAAACATAACAAATACTAGGTTCGAATCCTCTCGCCCCGACAAACTTAAAAGTCATCATGCGAAGCATGATGGCTTTTTTTTGTGGCTTTTGTCGACCGAGCTTGCTCGAAGGAGATTAAAAAGCCACAAAAAAAAGAGATGGCTGCAAGCCATTGAGCTTTTGAGTTAGTCAAACACCCCCCTGAGGATCATCGAAGATAATCCTCGTTTAATAGCTTGGCATTAATAAATGGCCTTAGTTATTTTAGCTAAATTCATTTTAAAAAGCGTTAAGAACAATGGCATGTTTGAGCGCAGCGAGTTTGCGCTTGTTTAGTTTTTTCTAATGAATTTAGCGTTAAGAAATAAGTACAGCATTGACTTCCGATAACTATCGGAATTGATTCGTTTTTTGTGTTAAGACAAAAATATGAATGCCCTCGCGGCGAGCGAAGAAAAATGAAAGAAAAGAATTGATTGGAAAAAATAGTAATGCAGCAACTATTAATAATAAAAAGTATGATTTC
>JABDKX010000148.1 GCA_013001975.1 Saprospiraceae bacterium
AATAATAGCAGGGACAATACTCAAAATATTTTAAAAGAAATAAAGGAAGAATGCTACAATGTTTCTCTTGTAAACATCAAGAAGTTCAAATCTGATGCTGCCGCTGTTAGAGCTGGAGCAAGATTTATGATAAATAATTTCGATTTGAAACATTTGGGGTATGTATCTATCAATTCCTTTAATAAGAAGACTTTTGGGTTGAAAAGATTGATTGAAGGCCTACATTTAAATCAAGAACAAATATCCAATCATTGCATTTCTAATAGTAACCTACAGAAATCAAATAGAATAATTTTTCAAAATATATTTCCAGTTTTGGATTGTTTTGAAATAGTCTCGCAATAAGAATTATTATAACTAAAGAAAAACATGATAATATATCCAATTAAATTCACCCCGATCCTAAAAGAGAAAATATGGGGAGGAAATAAACTGAATAAGATTCTCGGAAAAGTTTCTGATAAGAGTGGTGTAGGAGAAAGCTGGGAGATTTCAGATGTTGAAGAAAACATTTCTGTAGTAAGTAATGGCTCTTATCAAGGTCAGGACCTTAAAGAACTGATCAAGAATCACAAAGCGGCTATCCTAGGAAGTAATAACTTCAAGAATTTTGGATGCAATTTCCCGCTATTAATTAAATTCTTGGATGCAAGAACAGATCTGTCAGTGCAGGTCCATCCGGATAATGACATGGCCAAGCGATACCACGATTCCTTCGGGAAAACCGAGATGTGGTATATTATGGATAGTGATACAAATGCGGATATTGTTCTAGGTCTAAAAAACAAGAACATAAATCCTGATATCCTAGATGATATAAACGCAGATAATGTTAAGACGGTCTTTAACAGAGAAACTGTAAAAAATGGAGATAGTTTTTTCATCCCTGCAGGAAAGATACATGCCATAGGAGCAGGAGTCCTGGCAGCTGAAATTCAACAAACATCAGATATTACCTACCGTGTTTACGATTGGGATAGAAAAGATGATAAGGGTAATAAAAGGGATTTGCATTTAGATCTTGCAAAAAAATCGATTAAACCTTTCTATTCCAATGAGAGAGCGAGTTATAAGTTGAGATCTAACGAAAAAGCAAACTTGGTAAAATGCGACTATTTTACAACGAATATTCTAGATATTTCAGAGAATCAGGTTGTGGATTATTCGGCATTGGATTCATTTGTCATATTCATGTGTGTAGAAGGTGAGTTGAATATTACCTTAAACAATGGATCAGAAATCTTAAAGAAAGGTGAAACTGCATTAATACCTGCACTTACTAATAAAGTGCATCTGGATTCAGTTAATGCAAAAGTATTGGAAATTTATATTGATTGATCTTCAAATTAACGTTAAACGCGTCAATTAAAAGTTTTCATTGCCGAGGGTTTCTGATTTTTAATAGCCTTGAACTGTTTATTAAAATTAGAGATGTTATTGTATCCAGACCTATAGGCTATTTCGGTCAAAGGCAATTCTGGGTCCGAATAGATTAATCTACAGGAATGTTCAATCCTTAGTTCATTTAAGAATCTCACATAGGTTTTATTTGTTCTTTTTTTAAAATACTTACAAAATGCGTTTTTAGTCATATTAGCGACATTGGCAATTTTATCTAGAGTTATTTTTTCAGTATAATGACTCATGGTAAACTCAAAGACATCCTGCATTCTTTTCCCTTCGATTTCATTGTATGTCTTATTATAAATGAAAGAGGATAGGCTTTGATAATCTGATTTGGCGCTGATCTTCAATAATTGCAGTAAAATAATCAATCGTTCGATTCTTGAGGCTGAATGTAGTTTAAGGAATAGTCTTGATGCTTCAGATTTCGAGGAGATTATTTTAAAGCCTTTTTTAGCTTTATTAAAAAAGACATCTAGTTCATTCAGATCCTCCAACATAAAAAATCCATCCCCGAAAGAAGAATACTTAAAGAAAATAGATAACATATGTGATTTAGTTGAAGTTTCAGTATTGCTTTTAAAAACATGTGGAATGTTTCCACCTATTACCAGAATATCATCCTTTTTATAATAATTAGCGGTATCACCAACAATCAGGGTGCCTTCCCCTTCTAATATTAGACTTATCTGAATTTCTTCATGTTGATGTAATTTATCATAAAAGCAAATACCAATGTCTTCCTGATAAATTATTGCAGTTTTTTCTGGTTTCGGTATCTTAAAAGGTAAAACTTTCATATGTCAAAAATACGCTAAAAGAGATTAGATATATTCATAAAATGGATAATATAGTATCAGTATTGGATAAATCATTATTGAAGAGTTGCGTTTATCTCTTATAATTTTATGCTATAAAAAAACATGAAATGAGTATACAATGGAAAGGCGTTATGCCTGCAGTCACTACAAAGTTCGATGATAATGATAACTTGGACTTAAAGACTTTCGAAATTAATATTAATGCACAGCTTGAAGCAGGAATTCATGGTATTGTTTTAGGCGGAACCTTAGGTGAAGCAAGTACCTTAACAGATGAAGAAAAGAGAAAATTGACAACTAGCACTGTCGATATGGTTAAAGGCAAAGTGCCTGTTCTTATCAATATCGCAGAACAAACCACAAAAGGAGCCATCGAGGCTGCCCAAAAAGCGGAAGACGATGGTGCTCAAGGCTTGATGATGCTGCCGCCTATGAGATATAAGGCTGGCGATAGGGAAACCGTAGAATATTTCAAGGCAACAGCAAAAAGCACATCACTCCCTATTATGATCTACAATAACCCTGTGGACTATAAAATTGAAGTAACTCTAGATATGTTTGAGGAGTTGATTGAGTGTGACAATATCGAAGCAGTTAAGGAATCGACAAGGGATACTACTAATATTACACGTATCATTAATCGTTTTGGTGATCGTCTCAAGATCATGACTGGTGTCGATACGGTTGCGCTAGAGAGTTTGATCATGGGCGCTGAAGGTTGGATTGCTGGATTGGTGTGCGCATTTCCAGCTGAAACTGTTGCTATTTATGAGTTGCAGAGGGTCGGACGAATTAAAGAGGCCATCGAAATATTTAGATGGTTCTTACCATTGTTGGAGTTGGATATAAATCCTAAATTAGTACAGAACATTAAGCTTGCTGAAGTCTATACCGGAATTGGTACAGAAAATGTCAGAGCACCACGATTACCATTATTCGGTGAAGAAAGGAAACATGTTATTAAAGTGATTGAGGAGAGCTTGAAGACCAGACCGAGTTTACCAGATTATAAATCGTTGCAATAATGCTTGAAATCAGGCCAACTTGCGAGCACTGTAACACTCCACTTCCTTACGATTCTGAGGATGCAATGATTTGCACTTTTGAATGCACCTATTGCAAGGATTGTGTTCAAGACGTTTTACAGGATGTCTGTCCTAATTGTGGAGGTAATTTTGTAGAGCGCCCTATTCGACCAAGTA
>JABDKX010000149.1 GCA_013001975.1 Saprospiraceae bacterium
GGTCTTGAAGACTTAGGTAACACAGCTAACTACGAAGGTTGGATTATGGTAGATGGTACACCACAAACAACAGGTGTATTTACTGTTGATGCTTCAGGTACGCTTTCGCAAACGACATTCGCATTAAATGCTGAAGATTTAGAAAAAGCGACTGCATTTATATTAACTGTTGAACCAAATCCAGATCCAAGTACGAGTCCTAGTGATGTTCATATATTAGCAGGAGATTTTTCTGGTGATAATTCAGATCTTTCGATTGCTCATGGTGCTGCATTAGGGGATGACTTTAGTACAAGTGCTGGTACTTATATTCTGGCTACCCCTACCGATATGGATGATACTAATGAAGCCAGTGGTATTTGGTTTTTGGATAATTCTTCAGGATCTCCTGTAGCTGGACTTTCGCTTCCGACATTACCTGCCGGATGGGCTTATGAAGGTTGGGCAGTAATTGATGGCAATCCAGTAAGTACAGGTACATTCACAGATGTTTCAGGTCAAGATGATTCTGCTATTTTTAGTGGCGCAGGTGGACCACCTTTTCCAGGTGAAGATTTCCTCAATAATGCACCTTCAGGTCTCAGCTTTCCTACTGACTTGTCCGGTGGAACAGCAGTAATAAGCATTGAGCCTGTGCCTGATAACAGTACAGCGCCTTTCGTATTGAAACCTTTGGTTGGTGATATTCCAATGAATGCTGATGTTCACACACCGTTATCGATTGGACAAAATTTAAACTTTCCAACAGGAACAGCAAGAAGGTAATCACAAAAAATATATTACATTAAATGATCGCTACTTTCAATTTGGAGGTAGCGATTTCTTTATTATAAAACCTAAAATACTTCCAAGGCTACTTTCCGAATATTTTCACTTCTTCCAATAGAATAATAATGCAAGAAAGGTACGCCAGCTTTCATCAACTCTTTACTTTGATCTATACACCATTCAATGCCAAGTTGCCTAACCGATTCTTTGCTTTTGCATTTAATCGCTTCTTGAATTAAGGCATCTGGCAATTCAGCACCAAATCTTTGAGGGATCACATTTAATTGGCGTTTGGTGGACAAAGGCTTTAAACCTGGAATTATTGGAACATCGATGCCTTGAGCTCTACACAAATCGACAAATTCAAAATATTTTTTATTATTAAAAAACATTTGCGTAACGATAAATGAGGCTCCATTTTTAATTTTCTTTTTTAAGAAATGAATATCACTTTCCATATTTGGAGCTTCACTGTGTTTCTCAGGATATCCGGCCACACCTATGCAAAAATCTGTTTGTGCATGATTCTGTAATTCATCATCTAAATATTCACCTCTATTTAATGCTTCAATTTGTTTGACCAATTCTTCTGCATACTTATGACCGTTTTTCTCAGCTGTAAAATACGTCTCGTTTTTTATGGCATCACCACGTAATGCCATGACATTATCAATGCCTAAAAAATCAAGATCTATTAGAAAGTTTTCTGTGTCCTCTTTTGTAAAACCACCACACAGAATATGTGGTATGGCATCTACTTGATATTTGTTTTGAATCGCAGCACATATACCTACGGTACCGGGCCTTTTTTTGACAACCTTCTTTTCTAGAAGACCGTTTCCTACTTCTTTATAAATGTATTCTTCCCTATGATAAGTCACATTTATAAATGGCGGGTTGAACTCCATAAGGGGATCAATCGTATCAAAAATCGACTGAATATTTTGACCTTTCAATGGAGGTAATGTTTCAAAAGAAAATTGAGTTTTACCCTTTCCTTCTTTTATATGTTCAAGTACTTTCATCAGTCTGCAAGATTTGTTATAAGCCATTTTCTAGCTTTATTTATTGATATATTTTTCCTTTTTGCAAAATCAATTAATTGATCTTCCTTAATTTTTCCAACGCCAAAATACCGAGCCTTTTCGTTTGCAAAATAATATCCTGAGACGGAGGCAGCTGGCCACATGGCCAAACTTTCTGTAAGCTTGACTCCGATCCTATTTTCTACGTCTAATAATTGCCAAATGGTTTCTTTTTCCAAATGGTCGGGACAAGCCGGGTAACCTGGCGCAGGTCGAATACCATTATATTTTTCTTTGATTAACTCTTCATTAGTTAATGACTCACCTTGGTCATAACACCAATATTCCTTTCTAACAGTTTGATGTAAGTATTCAGCTAATGCTTCAGCTAATCTATCCGATAAAGCTTTGACCATAATAGAATTGTAATCATCTAAATTCTTTTCATATTCACTAGCCAATTCTTCTGTACCAAATCCAGTACAAACACAAAAGGCGCCCATATAATCTTCTATATTTTCTTCCTTGGGTGCGATAAAGTCTGCCAAAGCATAATTAGGTTTCCCTTCAGCTTTTTTTGCTTGTTGCCTCAAAGTTCTAAATGTTACATGCTTTATTGCATCACTTGATTCTAAATCAGCCTGACCATTCAAATGCATAACTTCAATATCATCATCATTAATCGTATTGGCTTTAAATAATCCAAAAACGGCTTTGGCTTTCAACAACTTTTTAGATACCAATTCTGACAGCATTTCTTGAGCATCATTGAACAACTCAGTAGCTTGTTCACCAACTATATCATCTGTTAATATTTGAGGATACTTTCCAAACAAATCCCAACTTCTAAAAAATGGACTCCAATCAATATAATCAACCAATATGCTCAAATCAAAATCATCAAATTGATGAATGCCTAACTGCTTTGGTTTTACAATTGCGGTAGTTTTCCAGTCGACTTTATATTTGTTACTTCTGGCTTTTTCTATTGGAATATAAGTTTTGGTTACCTGACGCTCTAAAAATTTAGTCCTGAATTCTGAGTAGTTATTTTTCAGCTCATCAACAAATGTTCGCGACTTTTTTTGATTCAGTAAATCGCTGACAATATTAACAGCTCTAGATGCATCATTGACATGTACCACAGCATTTTCATAATGAGGGTCGATTTTTACAGCTGTATGTGCCCGACTCGTTGTTGCGCCGCCGATTAAAAGAGGTAATTTAAACTTTTGTCTTTGCATCTCCTTAGCTAAGATGACCATTTCCTCAAGTGATGGCGTTATCAAACCGCTCAATCCAATAATATCTACTTTATGTTTTTTTGCTTCAGAAATAATCTTTTCAGGTGGTACCATTACACCTAAATCTATAATTTCATAATTATTACAAGCCAAAACAACGCCTACAATATTTTTTCCAATATCATGGACATCTCCTTTAACAGTAGCTAATAATATTTTTCCAGCAGAAGAAGAATTTTCGTCTTTTTCTTCTTCAATAAAAGGTAAAAGATAGGCAACAGCTTTTTTCATTACTCTTGCAGATTTAACGACTTGAGGTAGAAACATTTTTCCGCTTCCAAATAAATCCCCTACCCTATTCATTCCAATCATCAGGAAGGTTTCAATCACTTCTATGGGTCTATCAACTGACTTTCTGGCTTCTTCAATATCCTCAAGAATAAATTCATCGACACCTTTAACCAAAGCTCTGGTAATCCTATCTTGAAGAGGACCCTTTCTCCATTCATTATCTACAACTTTCCCTTTAGATGTTTGTTTAATTGTTGTTGACAAATCAAGTAACCTTTCGGTAGCATCCGCTCGCCTGTTTAACATTACATCTTCAACATGTTCGAGCAGGTTTTTTGGTATATCATCATACACTTCTAGCATTACAGGATTTACAATACCCAAATTCATTCCTGCTTTTATAGCATGATACAAAAAGACAGAATGCATTGCTTCTCTGATAGCGTTATTTCCTCTAAAGCTGAATGACACATTACTTACTCCTCCACTGACATTACAATATGGTAAGTTTTCACGCACCCATCGTGTTGCCTCGATAAAATGAACTGCATTATCACGGTGTTCTTCCATGCCTGTTGCTACTGGGAAAATATTTAAATCAAAGATGATATCTTCAGCTGGAAAACCAACTGTATCTACCAAAATATCATAACTCCGTTTGGCAATCTCAATTCTTCTCTCATAATTATCTGCTTGACCAATCTCGTCAAATGCCATTATAATCACAGCTGCTCCGTAGCGCTTAATTAATTTTGCTTGCTTTATAAATGTATCCTCTCCATCTTTTAGCGAAATTGAATTGACTACACATTTGCCTTGGACAACTTGCAATCCAGCTTCGATTATTTCCCATTTCGAACTGTCGATCATGATAGGAATTTTTGCAATATCAGGTTCAGCCATTATCAAATTTAAAAACCTGACCATGGCTTCTTTACCATCAATTAAACCGTCATCCATATTGACGTCAAGAATCTGCGCGCCACCCTCAACTTGTTCCCGAGCGATAGACAGCGCACTTTCAAAGTCGCCATTTTTAATAAATCTTAAAAATCTTTTGGAGCCCGCTACATTAGTTCGTTCTCCTACATTTATAAAATTGCTTTCTGGTGTTACAACGAGAGGTTCAAGACCGGATAACTTCAACACTCTTTTAGCACTTCTTCTTGATATATCTAGGTCCATCATATAATATGCTCTAATGTTTCTAATAGTATATCAACTGGTCTTGGCTTATACTGACGAGCTAATGCAGCGATCGCTTTTATATGATTTGGAGTTGTGCCACAACAACCTCCAACAATATTAATGAGTCCTTTTTCAAGGTATTCCTTAATTTGATCTGCAAACAATTCTGGTGTCTCATCATAATTGCCAAAGGCGTTTGGCAACCCTGCATTGGGATATGCAGAAACGGCAAAAGGTGTTTTCCTGGCTAGAACTTCTATATATGGTAATAACTGATTCGCACCTAATGCACAATTAAATCCAATACTGAGAAGCGGAATATGAGAAACAGAAATTAAAAATGCTTCAGCCGTTTGTCCAGAAAGGGTACGTCCTGATGCATCAGTTATTGTACCACTAATCATCACAGGAGTTTCAATTCCTAATTCCTCTTTGACTTCTTGAATAGCAAATAATGCTGCCTTAGCATTCAGGGTATCAAATACTGTTTCTACCATCAAGATATCAACACCACCATCAACCAAAGCTTTAACTTGTTCCTTATAGGCGATTCTTAATTCTTCAAATGTAATTCCTCTATATCCTGGATCTTCAACTTTCGGAGACATGCTAGCTGTCTTATTTGTTGGGCCAATAGCACCAGCGACAAATCTTGGTTTATCAGCATTTTGATCATTAAATTCTTTGGTGACTTGTTTAGCAATTTTAGCAGATTCATAATTTAGTTCATATACTAAATTTTCCATTCCATAATCAGCCATCGCAATACTTGTAGCAGAAAAAGTATTTGTTTCAATGATATCTGCACCTGCATTCAAGTACAACCTATGTACTTTTGCTACAGCTTGAGGCTGAGTCAAAGACAATAATTCATTATTACCTTTCAGTGGTTTGTGAAAATCCTTAAATCGACTGCCTCGAAAATCACTTTCTGAAAAATTGTTTTGTTGCAAAATCGTACCCATTGCGCCGTCTAAAATCAGAATACGTTTTTTTAAAGCCTCTGTTAAAATGCTCATCTATTTTTGAATTAGTTATCAATTAAAACAAAAGCCAACTGTATCAGATTGCTCTGATAAACTTTACAAGAAAATGTTATTTAGAATTTCGTGACAATTAATGAAGTATAATAATTGTCAATTCGTTATCTATCATCAAATCTTATTTAGTTCTGATGTAGAATTTAGCACCTTCTTTCTAGAGAAAGGGTTGCTAAGGTTTCTTCGGGTCTAATCCCTCCACCTTTCTTGATAACATTTCAATAAAGCTTTAAGCTTTGCAATTACAAATTACTATTAGTATTGACCAATATCCAAATAAATAACTAAAATTTAAGATATTCTTACTTCAATACATGTTGGCACATCATTTAAAACATTAATTGTGATGCTTCAACAATACGGGTTGCATTCAATTCCAATCAAGTAAAAAGCCAACATTAAGCCATTTTGACATACTTTTTTAATTTATCATGTCATTTTGTCTTCTTATTTTTTATAATTATTCCTTTTTGGCGTAAAAACAGGGATGGTATACCTATTGATCTATGTTCGGTACATCAATTTTAAATTATTAATTAAAAAAATAAAGAAAATGAACATGATTAAATTTGGCAGACCGGCAAACGTAAAAACATTCACAAACGTATTAGACGACTTATTTAATGGGAATTTCACAGATGTATTAGATTCTGATTTTGGGCGTAAATCGCCATTGACGAACATAATTGAAAACAAGAATGCATTTATAATTGAAATCGCAGCACCTGGATTAACAAAAAATGACTTTACTATTAATGTTGAAAAAGATCAATTAATCATTAGTGCAGAAGTAACGTCTGAAGACAACACAGAAACAAAGGCATATAAGAAAAGAGAATTTAATTACACTTCGTTTAAAAAGTCATTCCATTTAAATAAAGTTATAGATTATAACAAGATTGGAGCTAAATACGAAAATGGCATATTAAGTGTCACATTAGAGAAAAAAGAAGAAGAGAAGGAACAAGCGACTAAGCAAATTAAGATTGGGTAATTGTTAGAGTTTGGTAGTTGGTTTTATTTGGAGAAGGGTCTCTTCGGAGGCCTTTCTTTTAGACATAAAAAAAGGTCATCTTTTACAGATGACCTTTTTCTATTTTATATTTATTATTTCTAGTAGCTTATATTTACGCTAGCTTGATAATTAGAAGAATAAACTTGTCTTGGTTCAATGGCTGAAATGTAGGCCAATTTTTTGACTTTTTGCTTTCTTTGTTTTTCTAAGTATTCCATCTCCGTTTTCATCCGCTTTTGCATTTCCTCTTTTTGTCTTTTCGCGATGGTTGCTTTGTAAAGCGCCTTATTATATTGACTTAAATACAGATCATATCTTGATTTAGGAATAACCAATGCATAATGACCAGAATTCTTAGGCAAATACTTTGTCTTAAATTGAGGATTCAATGCTTTCAACATTTTATAATCCAATTCAAGGTTTTTTGCCAATGTATAAAGGTTATGCTTTTTACCATCTGCAATACTTACTGTATGTACCATATCACTGTCAACACTCTCTGGTGAAAGATTATGATGATGATAGTATTGCATCAAGTAAATTGCGGCAATAATTCTTGGAACATATTTTTGCGTCTCTCGAGGCATATGCTTCCTGATCTCCCAGTAGTTTCGACTGTTCCCTCTTCGTATAGCTTTTCTTACGCCACCAGGTCCGCAGTTGTAAGCAGCAATTGCCAATGTCCAATCGCCAAATTGATCATATAAGTCAGATAAGTAATCGAGAGCAGCTTTGGTTGACTTCTCAGGATCACGTCTTTCATCAACGTATTGATCCATCTTCAATCCTTGCATACGGCCTGTTGACTTAATAAATTGCCATAGTCCTAAGGCTCCAGAACTTGACTTTGCTGTAGGCACCAAATTAGATTCTACTACAGCAACATACTTTAGTTCGTCCGGAAGATTTCGAGAATGAATCTCTCTTTCAAATAATGGAAAATAAAGTCCAACTCGTCCCAATATTTTCTCTCCTGCTTTTCTGTAGTTAACGGTGTATTCACGGATACGTCTTCCTACTTCATCAGTATAGTTAAGATCAATAACACTTGACATGTTATCCAACCTTTCTTTAATATCTTGCTCAGAAAAGCTGGGAACAGTACTTTTTACGGTACTTTCCGATAATGGTGTAATGTGTGCATGCGCTGTGATGTACACACTGGTTAATAAAAATGTAATTATTGCCATTCGTCGGGCAACAATTAATAATTTGTTCATAGCTCAATAATTTGCAATATCAGTTAATGGGATTCCAAGAATCCAATTTATTGTTCCGATTTACATCTAAATCTCACAATATTATTTTATTACACATTAGTAATTTCTATATATGTGTAAACGGGAGCGCAAATATATATGCATTTTTTATAAGAAGCAACCATAACATATTAGAATATTATTTAATGTGTAATAGGTTGAATTTCAATAATTGTGCCAAATATTGCTTTTCGGTAATAAACTTTTGAAATTGAGAAATGCTTATAGAACTGTTTGTTCTATGCCTTCGAAGCATTTGATAGATTGGATACAAAACTCAATATCCTACCATCATTTCCAGACTTTGCTAAAATCTGTATACCTAACGGCAAAATTGAATTCTTATTTGTTAAAGGAATATTAATAGCAGGAATACCACACAAATTTGCTAAAACTGTGTACATATCAGCCAAATACATTTCAATAGGATCTTTGGTACTTTCTCCCAACAGCCAAGCTTCTGAGGTCGTCGTGGGTAAAATGATAAAATCATATTTATCAAATAAGTCATCGATAAAAGTCTTTATCAAACTTCTCACTTGCTGCGCTTTTTTAAAATATGCGTCATAATAGCCCTCACTTAAAACATAATTGCCAAGAATAATTCTCTTCTTGACTTCCAGACCAAATCCTTCTGTTCGACTATTTTTTATCTGTTGGTTAAAATTCTCCACATCTTCTGAAGATTTATGACCATATCGAATGCCATCAAAGCGACTTAAATTTGAACTGGCTTCCGCACAACATAATATATAGTAAGCAGGTACTAAATACTCGGTTAAAGGAAACGATATTTCTTCGACATTTAATCCTTCATTTTTAATAAAAAGGTCAAAGCTATTTTTTACACTTGAATCAAGCTTTTGATGTTGCACTAACTCTGTTAATGTAGCTATCTTAAAATGAGATAAATCAAATTGTTCAAGTTTTAGCTGAGGCACAGGCTCTTGCAGCATTGTACTGTCATATTGATCTTGACCAGATATGACATTTATAATATCAGATATTGTACTTACATCGTGACTTAAAACACCGATGGCATCTAATGAAGAACCATAAGCAATCAAGCCCCATCTGGAAACGATACCATAAGTAGGTTTAAAGCCTAAAACACCATTGAATGATGCAGGCTGTCTGATTGAACCTCCTGTATCTGATCCAATAGCTGCCAGACATTGATTTAATTTTATTGACACTGCAGCTCCTCCAGAAGATCCTCCTGCAACATGCTCTACATTAACAGCATTTTTAACAGGACCATAAAAAGAAGTTTCTGATGTTGAGCCCATCGAAAACTCATCGCAATTAGTTCTGCCAATAATTATCGCATCTGCATCTATCAATCTTTGGACAACAGTTGCAGAATAAGGTGAAGTAAAATTTGCCAGCATTTTGGAACCTGCACTCACCTGATGATTTTCATAACATAAGTTGTCTTTTATAGAAATAACCGCCCCAAATAATGGGCCCATTGCATCCGGATTGTTTTTAAACTTACCATCTAACTGCTCAGCACGGTGTCTGGCTTCTTCAGCAAATACTTCAACAAAAGCATTATTGGTTTCGTGCTTATTTATATTTGACAAATAAGTCTCTACCAATTCCAAAATGGTTGTTTCATTGTGATTCAGATCACTTTGAATTTTACTAAGAGATTTGAATATCATTTATGACAATGCCTTAATTAATTGTTCTAATGAGTAGGCGCTTTGCTCACCTGTTTCCATATTTTTGAGTGCAAATGTTTCCTTAGATATTTCTTCAGATCCTATCAACAATGTATAAGGTACATTTATTTGATTTGCATACTTCATTTGCTTACCTAACTTCGTTGGTTTAGGATATAAGTCGGCTGAAACGCCAGCATCTCGCAGTTTTGATAATAAGGAAAAAGCAAACTCATGAGATGTTTCATCGAAGGCTATCAGTAAGACTTTCAAAATTTGATCAATCTCTTTTGGAAACAGATTCAATTCTTCCATCACGTCAAAAATTCGAGCTGCGCCAAACGATATGCCAACACCAGATACATTTTTAAGACCAAAAGTGCTTGTGAGATCATCATATCTACCGCCACCACCTATACTTCCAATATTCACATCCTTGGATTCTACTTCAACAATACAACCAGTATAGTAACTGAGTCCTCTTGCTAATGAAATATCAAATGCAATTTCATTGTGCGTTTGAGTAGTATCTAAATATTTATGGAAAGTTCGAAGTTCCTCAATACCTTTTAATCCGGTTGGACTATTTTCAAAAAGACCTTCTAAATTATTCAAAGAAGTTACATCAAAGAATGTCAATACTTTATTTGCTGTATCTTCATTGATACCTCTTTCTACCATGTCCTTAACAACGCCTTCCTTTCCAATCTTATCAACTTTATCGATTGCAACGGTCATATCTACAAATTGATCGGCAATGCCGCATGCTTCAGCAATTCCATACAAGACTTTTCTATTATTGATCTTTATTTTTACTTTGATATTTAAATTACGGAAAACATCATCAAAAATCTTAACCAATTCAGCTTCATACATCAGACTTTCTGAGCCTACGACATCGGCATCACATTGAAAAAACTCTTGATATCTGCCTTTTTGCGGCCGGTCGCCTCTCCAAACTTGTTGAATTTGATATCTCTTAAAAGGAAAAGAAATATTATTCTGATGCATAGCTACAAATCTTGCAAAGGGAACAGTAAGATCATATCTCAAACCTCGTTTTGCAATTGAAGGAACCAGCTTTTTGGAGTCTTTATTATTTAAAATTTCAGCATCTGCATTCTTTAAGAAATCTCCATTGTTTAATACTTTAAACAAAAGTTGATCACCTTCATCACCGTACTTTCCGGTCAGTGTTGACAAGTTTTCCATCACAGGTGTTTCAATAGGAACATAACCATAAGTTTGAAAGACCTTTTTAATCTTTGAAAAGATGAATTGTCTTTTAGCCACTTGAGATGGTAAAAAATCTCTTGTACCTTTTGGAATGCTTGGTTTCATTTATAATGCTGAGCTAAACTGTTTTAAAAATCTTACATCATTTTCAAAAAGCAACCGAATATCGCTGATATCATATTTTTGCATTGCTGATCTTTCGATTCCAATACCGAAAGCATATCCTGAATACACTTCTGGATCGATATTGCAATTTTCTAGAACTTTAGGGTCTACCATACCACAGCCCAATACTTCTAGCCATCCTGTTCCTTTAGTTAACTTATAGGTAATATCCGTATCTGTGCCCATCCATACATCCACTTCCGCACTTGGCTCAGTAAATGGAAAGTAGCTGGGTCTCAATCTGATTTCCGTTTTAGGTCCGTACATCTCTTTTGCAAAATACAGCAAGGTTTGTTTCATATCTGCAAAGGAAACGTCTTTGTCAATATAAAGTCCTTCAATTTGATGAAACTGGCAATGCGATCTGGCAGAAATTGTTTCATTTCTATAAACACGTCCTGGTGCTATAATTCTTATCGGCGGCTCTTGTCTTGTCATCACTCTTGCCTGTACAGAAGATGTGTGGGTTCGTAACAAATTAGTTACAGAATTTTTAAGATAGAAAGTATCTTGCATATCCCTTGCTGGATGGTCATCCGGCGTATTCATGGCTGTAAAATTATGCCAATCATCTTCAATTTCTCTTTCTTCTTCTACAACAAATCCAATTTTTTCGAAGATGTTTATCATGTGATTCATAACAAGAGAAACAGGGTGCCTTGATCCTGTGAAATCTGAATCTGGGGGTAATGTCAAATCAATAGACTCTTTTTCTCTATCACTTTCTTGTTGGCTAATAATTTCTTTTAGTGCACTGTATTTATCCTCAGCCACTTTTTTCAAATTGTTAAGCGCAAGCCCAAACTCTTTTTTACGATCATTTGGAACATTTTTCATTTCTGCAAAAATGGGCTTGATCATATTCTTTGTTCCTAAATATTTAATTCTAAATGCCTCCAGCATTTCAGCTGAATTTACTTCAGATGCCTCTATTTCAGATAAAATTGTCTCAATCTTATTAAATGCTTCCACAATTTCTACTTTTTTAAAATTTAAGGATCAAAATTAACGCATTAATGTGACATTACAACACTGTTTACACTACCTTGCGCTCTATTTTGAAAATCTGAAAAAATTTAATGTCAATAAGTGATTTAATAATAATGCTTGTAGGCGGTTTTTGCGCTGGCTTTCTCAATTCGTTAGCAGGGTTTGGATCTATTATTACGTTGGCAATTTTCATGGATATATTGGGTCTTCCCGGGCATGTAGCAAATGCAACAAATAGAGTTAATGTCCTGTCAAGCAGTATAGTTAGCTCAGCTACTTACTATAAAAATGGAAAATTAGATCTGGTCAAAGGAAAGAAATACATCTTTATTGTAGCTGCTGGTGCAATAGTTGGTATTTTATTAGCTGCTGATTTAAATGATACAGAATTTAAATCCCTATTTAATTATTTGCTCATTCCTATATTTTTTATAATTCTCATAAATCCTAAAAGGTTTATCAGTCCTGATATGTCTACGGATAAAATGAGTAATTGGGTTGTTTTTCCGCTATTTTTCATATTTGGCCTCTATGCTGGTTTGATTCAAGTTGGATTTGGTGTATTGTTTTTGATGGTTATGGTAATGATGTTAAAGTATGATTTAATAGAATCCAATGCCATCAAGGTCGCCACTGTTGGTATCTATACAGTCATTGCAATACTTATATTCCACTATAATGGTTTGATAAATTGGAAATTTGGTCTCTTAATGGCAGTAGGTCAAGGATTCGGTGGTTTCGTAGCTGCTAAGTATTCTTCAACAATGGAAAATGCTAATAGATATGCATACTATTTATTAGTTGCTATTGTATTGGCTGTTATCATTAAGAATTTCGAAATTTGGAAAATATTTATTTCCTAAACGAGTTCTTTTCATATATCATCTTTTGACAGATTTGATCATTTTTTTTGTAAAAAATTTATCGTTCTTATAATCTAAACGAGTTATTAACTGTTATATATCCGTAAAAGGTTTTTAATAACAAGTTAAAACTATTGAAGAGATGACATTAGCGATTAATTTTATTAATACTGAAAGAAATGAAGCGATTGAAAGTTTTATTAAATCGCTTGTAACAAAAACATTTTCAGATACGACAAGTATCAATGATATTATAGTAAACCTTCAAACACAAAACGATCCAAGAGTTCCGTGGAAATGTACAATCCACATTTTTGGTATTCATAAAAATGTAAAAGCAGAAGCATCAGCTTCTAATTACCTTACTGCATTTTCTCAAGCTTTAAAAAGAGCTGAAAGACAATACCTGCGTTCTTCCTTAGGTATCAGCGGATAAGGTATTCCAACCTGATCAGATTATCAGGTTGGTATTCACATTCTTAAATGATTAAGCTAGTTTAAGTTTATTCCAGTTAGGATCGTATTTCTTTTTAGATTTTAAGATTTTGCTTTCATCTAAAAGCTTTTTCAATTTTCTAAAAAATTTTCTTGGTCTGTTTCCTTTTAAATAAGGATTGTAAGATCGTCTAAAGCCAGTCATAGTAATTGTTTTTATTTTAATTAAATAAATAAATTATATTATTTTGTTTCAGCATAAATAACAAAATAACATTCTACAATTAATACGTTTTTCGAAATAATATAATTTCAACCTATTCCGTTTCATCGTCTGCTACTTGGAAATATCCGATGAGTCCAAGTAGAATTTCGACCAAAAAATGTGACTTTTTGAATGAGGACCTGTCAGGTTGTACAACCTGACAGGTCCTCTTCTCTGGAGTAATTATTTGTAAAAACGGTAGCCTAAGAAGAGTTCTAAAGTATTATTAGATACTTGTCTGATTTTACTCAATGTCAAATCATAAGCTAAGCCTATATCTATTTGTTCTTGCAATTTCAAACCAAGGCTGAAAGCCAGCGCATCGTCTGTTCTGAAATGAATGCCAGGTGTTATTGTATTGCCTAAATGAAACAACACACCAATTTTGACTTGAATTGGAACAGAAGGTTGATATTTGAACAGCATTGTAGGCTCTAACCTAAAATCATCGGTATAATCTCCTAGTTTAAATGAAGCATTCAAGTGAAGGTGTCTTTCCTTGAAGTCTTTGAAAGACGCTTGTTTTGAAAATGCCGCTAAATTAGGAACTGCAATACCAAATTGTAAATTTTCCTCTGCATAGATAACGCCAATACCGACTGAAAAAACGGAAAAACTTTGGTTGGCATCGTCATAAATATCACCAGCTTCTACATTTACAATAGCATCAAAATCACTATAAAATTGGGTGAGTGCGGTTCGTATTCCTCCAGATAGTTTTCCATCTCTGGTTTTCATATGGTAAGCATAATTCCCAGCTATTTCAAATTTAGAATCTATCCCTATTTGGTCATTGTAAATAGTAAATCCTAAACCGATGTTTTTGTCCTCAATCAAATATTCGAAGCCTCCATTTATTGTCAGAGGTGCCCCATCAAATCCTTGCCATTGGTTTCTGTAAGATACATTTGCCTTGGCATAAGTGTTGTCATCAAATATTCCAGAAATTGCTGGATTGAATGTAAGAATGTTGTACCTATCGTTGGTAAACAATAATTCTTGTTGGCTAAATAAATTTATACTCATGAAAAAGCAACAGCCTATATATAAATATTTCATTTTTTTAATTTTAAATGAGAAAAAATAGAGAGATCATAAATGATGATTATGACCTCTCTCTTATCTACTATCGTCTTATATCAATATATGATCTGATTTTATCTCCATCGCTGTTATTATATCCAGTGACAATGAAATAAGTACCAGACGGCAGCATTTCATTTACAGATGAAAAGCCTTCCCAATCATTTTTATAATCAATACTTGAATATACTTTTTGTCCCCATCTGTTATATATGTCGATATTCAGTGGGCTACAATCATCTAGATTCTGAATAACCAATCTGTCGTTTAATCCATCACCGTTTGGTGTCAAGCCATTTGGTAAAACCAAATTAAGATTGTCACATGGTGTTGGCTGTATACATGTTACTTGAATATCCATGCAATAAGTACTTTCCCAACATGGTAACTGACCATTATCTCCTTCGAAAACTGTTAAGCAAATTTCATAATCTCCTGATGCCGAAAAATCATGTGTCCATGATCCGTTGGCAGAGATCAAAGTATCTGGTGTCACAGTTCCATCTCCCCAATCGAGTCCATTCACCTGTAGGTAATGACAAGAATCGTATTGTGATGTGGTTAATGTCACTTGACACTGATTAATGTTAACATCAAATCCTATATCAACTAAATCTTCGAATGCATCCATATCTTGGCAACAATCATTACCGCAATCTTCTAACGGTACACAATGTGTGCTTAAAGTTGAGCAACACCATGTTGGCTCTTCACCTTGTGTGATATCTTGCAAATGAACCACAACATCAAAACATAATGTGTCATCAGGATTTCCAAAGTAGTCGACACAAATCCAATCGGACGTTTGTCCAACTCCAAGTGTCGGAATAGCTATTGGAAGATTATTAAATCCTGCTGTTGATGGTGCAGCATTAATCAAATTCAATGAATTAATATCAAATGCTGGATTCGTATTATTTCGAATTTTAAAACAGTATTTACCATCTATACATGAAAGAGAATCATCAAGTATTTGAACGCAATCCAAAGAAGGCGGCGGACATTGAGGAATAACTGCACAGTACTCATCTGAAGACACGCAACATTGAGTAGGAAACACTCCTTGTGTGATGTCTTCATCATGTGCCACAACATAATAACACAGGTTATCTCCAACATTAATATTCGCATATGTAACACATATCCAGTCTGATATTTGCCCTGCACCTAATGTAGGAATACTGATCGGAACTGGACTAAGAATTGTTCCACTTGGCGTAACACTGATTAGGTCAAGAGAATTAATATCAAACCCAGGGTTTGTATTGTTTTGAATTTTAAAGCAATACATTTCATTTTCACAATCAATAGAATCCTGCACAACCGCAATACAACTTGGACCTCCTGGTAAGCCTTGGCAAGAAAGATCAATCATCTCTTCACAAACTTTGAGGCAATTACCACTACCGTCATCAATCAACCAGCTTACTTTAAAATCAAATGGATTTAGTTGCGCGTCATTACAAACATTGAACACATTTATAAGTCCTAGAGGTATATATGAACTTGGAGGATATACTTCTGCTTCTGTAGCATTAATTTGATTAATCGTCCAACCATTTAGCGCTTGCACTTGTGAGATTGCAGATAATACATTTGTTTCAATTTTTAAACCTTTAAAATATTCTCCGCAATAGTTATTTTCCACACTTGCCTCGAAGCAGCACAAGTCACCTGTCACAGGATGAGGAACGACATTGACCAAAATATTTTCACAAGCTGTTGAAATTGGTTTACAACAAGGCAAATCGTCTGGAACTACAAAACAAGTATCATCAGAAGTCACGCAACATTGTGTAGGAAAAGTGCCTTGTGTAATGTCCTCATCATGAGCGACAACATAATAACAAACATTATCGCCAACGTTTACATTAGAATAATTCACACAGATCCAATCTGATGTTTGACCGCTTCCTAATGTAGGTATGCTTATAGGATTTGGAGCCAATACGGTTCCTCCTGGGGTTACACTAATTAAATCTACCGATTTGACATCAAAACCTGGATTGGTATTGTTTTGTATTTTAAAGCAATACATGTCATTATTACAATCAACAGAATCCTGAACAACCGAAATACAACTTGGACTTCCTGATCCTTGACACGAAAGATCCAAAGTTTCTTCACAGACTTTCAAACAGTTTCCATTTCCATCATCTATAAGCCAACTCACTTTGAAATCAAATGGGTTTAGTTGCGCGTCATTACACACGTTAAACACATTTATAAGTCCTAAAGGTATGTGCGTACTTGGAGGATAAACTTCAGCTTCCGTTGCATTAATTTGATTGATCGTCCAACCGTTAAGTGCTTGTACTTGCGATATTACAGCTTGCACATTCGTTTCAATTTTAATGCCTTTAAAATAATCGGCAC
This sequence comes from Saprospiraceae bacterium, assembly GCA_013001975.1. GTDB lineage: Bacteria > Bacteroidota > Bacteroidia > Chitinophagales > Saprospiraceae > RFSX01. The sequence goes on from JABDKX010000149.1 coordinate 16,911, forward strand.
AATAATTATTTTCGATACTTGCTTCAAAGCAACATAAGTCACCAGTTACTGGATGAGGAACAACATTTACTAAAATATTTTCACATGCAGTTGAAACAGGTTTACAACATGGTGAAATGTCTGTATCTATAAAGTATTTTGTCGAATCCACACAACACCAAGTTACTGGTTCACCTGCTGGCAAGTCCGCTTCATGACCAACTAAGATGAAACAAACATCATCATTTCCGAAGTTATCATAATCGACACATATCCATTCAGACGTATCACCCATAGCTAATGGGTTAATAGAATATGGATTTGGAGTTAAGGTCGCTCCATTTGGAGAAACCTGAATAAATTCAACAGATTTTACTATAATTTCTGGTGATGTATTATTGACTACTCTAAAACAATATTGCATGCTGTCACAATTGATACTATCTTGAACTATTTCAACACATCCTCCTGGAGAACCAGGACAAGACACATCAAAACTTTCTTCACATTCTTCAACGCAATTTCCTTGGGAGTCAACAACTAACCAACTCAGATCTATTGTAAATGCAGAGCCATCGTTTGCATTACAAATTCTAAATATGTCCTGTTGGCCTATTCCTATATTTATAGCAGGAGGATACAGCTCTGCTTCGCTTGGATTTAACTGATTAATTGTCCAACCGTTAAGCGTTTGTACTTGAGATATTGTTGCCGGCAAATTGACTTCAACTTTTATTCCTTTGAAGTAATTTGGATCATATTGATTATTAATTGAACCGATAAAACAACATTCATCAACATTCAATGGGTCAGCTGTTAAGTCTGCTGTGACATTATCACAAGGAAGCGTATCGCAATCTGTTTCAATAAAGTATTTTGTTGAATCTACGCAACACCATGTAATCGGTTCGCCAGCAGGAAGATCCGCTTCATGACCGACTAAGATGAAACAAACATCATCATTTCCGAAGTTGGCATAATCAACACATATCCATTCAGATGTATCACCCATTGCTAATGGGTTAATAGAATATGGATTTGGTGTAAGCGTCGCTCCGTTTGGAGATACTTGAATAAACTCAACAGATTTTACTATAATTTCTGGTGATGTATTATTGACTACTCTAAAACAATATTGCATGCTGTCACAATTGATACTGTCTTGAACTAATTCAACACATCCTCCTGGCGATGCAGGACAAGAAACATCAAAACTTTCTTCACATTCTTCGATGCAATTTCCTAGCACGTCAGCAACTAACCAACTCAGATCTATTGTAAATGCAGAGCCATCGTTTGCATTACATATTCTAAATATGTCCTGTTGCCCAATGCCAATATTTACAGTTGGTGGATACAATTCGGCTTCACTTGGATTTAACTGATTAATTGTCCAACCGTTAAGCGTTTGTACTTGAGATATTGTTGCCGGTAAGTTTACTTCAACTTTAATTCCTTTAAAATAGTCTGGTTTATATTGATTGTTGATTGAACCGATAAAGCAACATTCATCAACATTCAATGGATCAGCTGTTAAGTCTGCTGTGACATTATCACAAGGAAGCGTATCACATTCAACTTCTACATCCTGACAAATAATTTTTTCCCAACAAAAGTTTCCTTGATCGTCTCCTTCAAATATCGTTGCACAAATAGTATATACACCTGGAGAATCATAGGTATGTGTCCAACATCCATTAGCAGGACTTATTGCAGGTAACAGAATACTGCCATCTCCCCAATCAGGACTTACATTATTCATCCAATGACAAGAATCAAATTGGTCAGCTATAACTTTGACTTCGCAATCTTTAATATTTATTTGCCATCCCAAGTCAACGAGATCACAAAATGCATCTTCATCTTCACAACATTCTTTTTCATCGCAAGAGTAGAAAGAAAGGTCATCAACAGCAACATCACCAAAACCATTATTAGAAACATTGAATATCTCAATTGAAACAGGTCCTGTTGTTGGACTGGTCCATGAACCAGAATAACTAACCCACAAATCAGGTAGTTGACTTAATGTCAAAGGTGTAGATATCAAAGTACCATTGACATAAACTTCGATAACAGGAGAAAAGAATTCTGGTAATGATGGATCAACTAAGTTGTTAAACCATCCGCAAAAATGATATGTTTGACCACTAACAACATTGACAGTTTGTCTCCAAATAGCACCTGGAAAAGGACCATCCGCTACTAAAAATCTTCCCGAAGGTAAGCCAGTAGTGTGGTCCACTGCAGCCCAGTTAGTATTTCCTAAAAAGTTGCTTCTTACATCATACTCTCCTTGTGTCAAGTTAGGCGGACCTAATGCATAATCGGATGTGAACCCGAAGTTTTGAAGCTCGAAATCGCCATTTACAATAAGGTCATTTTGCGTTGTACCACTTGGACAAGTATAACAACTATCGCTAGGAGGAGGCATACAATTTACCGTGATACATGTATCTTTAAAAAGGCATGGTAAAAACATGTTTTGTTCAGCCCAACGTTCAAAGCTGAAACAAATAATATGTTCATCAAAGTCATTAAATTCTTGACAAAATGATTCACCTACATTTACGCCACCTATTGGGCTTCCATCAACTTCTATTAATACAATGTCACATAAATCTAGTTCTGTAAAGTCAAAAGTAAATTTGCAATCTTCTTCCTCGTAATCTAGTAGATCACCAATATAATCACAATACTCTTCGTAACTTAAATCACAACAAGTATCTTGAAAACATTCGGTTGATAAAGTGTCACATTGGCTTTCGAAACAGCAAGCTCCTGTCGCCATATTTTGCAACCTGTATCCGAAAATAAAATCAGGATAAGGAGCTGGGAATGGGGAACCAGCGATACAAGTTGATATAGTTCTGGTCTCTCCAGGTTGAAGTGGAGGCGTTAAAGGAATGATCGGTCCTGTTGGGACAGGTTCGTAATTTACTGGATCATTCTTTACTTCCAAATGCAATTTATCAGCAGTAAACGCAGGTAAAGATGTATTGGTAATCGTAAACGTATATCTGTACTTCATACTATCTGGAATACAGATCAATTCTTGTTCCGTAACTTCTAAACATATGTTATCATCTGGAGGTAAACACTCTGTAGTAATAGTATCCACACAAGCGATAAAATCCTCTTCATTAATTGGATCATACGCATACCAATTAATAACAATTTGCGGATTGGCTTGTGCTGGAAGATTTATTTTATCCAGACAAAACTCAAACAAATTAATGTAGGATGTTTGATCTATGGTGCCACTCAATGGTGCCATATTGATCTTTGTAGGTGTAGAACTTACAGTCCAAAATCCGCTGTATAGAGATCCCATGACATGCGATCCAAAACAAACACCTGGTGTTATTATTTCTGCTTCTATTTTTGTAAAATAGCCTTTCTGGCAAGCTGTATGAATATCTATTGAATAACAACATTCATCAGATATATCCAATGGGTTAGCGACAACAAAATTATCCTCACATGGGTCACAACAAGGATCGATTGTCTTACATATCTCCTTTGCTGAGTGACAACATTCATCTCCATCTTCACTTATCAATCCCATTTTAAAACAGATGTCTCTTGAAGTTATAATTGGAATTGATGATTTAATTCCTACGCACATTTGTTGAGATGTCGCGCCATCTAATATCGGATCAGGTATTGTTACTATCGTCTTACTGCTTGTACAATTATTTAGGAAAGAAAAACCAGGAGGTAAATCTTCTAAGGTAATTTTATTGACATCAAAACCAGAATTATTAGTTATTGTAAAACAATATTCGTAGTGACTTGGATCGTCAGGATTTGAACAACGAATAAAATCTTCTTCAATTGTAAAGCATGGTTTTTCTGGAAGCGTATCACATTCAAATAGTAAGGTATCTCTACAAACGATAAAAGAATCTCTTTCATTGACTTGTTGTACCCATCTGAACTCAACCATTTGAGGTGTTGCGGGATTGGATACCGCAGGTGAAAAACATGTCTTGATTGCATCAGTTGTTAATCCAATAGGTACATTTGTTGTACCATTTCCTGTAACGCTGAATTGATTATTTAGCACAGGAAGCGATCCAAAAGTAAGTGAAGGATCAAGTGTTACATAATTAAATATCCAATCTGTAGTAAGCATTTCAACTTCCAGTTCAACAATATCCGTTCCCCAGTTATTTTTAATGTCAAAAGTGTGACAGCAAAGATCATCTACTGTAGGTGTGTTGCTTCCATTGCATTCACCAGGAACAAAAGTTGTAATCCCAGACTCTGCAGCAATACAAGCATTTGAATATGTTTGACCATCGCATCCACATACGGGATCAAACTGGAAAGTACATGGAAGGCCCGTTATTATAGAAGAATCTATACAAGGTAAATCATATGGTTTTGTCATGACCATTAATGAATCACAATCCACATCTGGAGAAGGGCAATTATAAAAATCAAAAGTATTAAAACTGGTATTCGTTACTAAAATAGCAATAGATCCCCCTGCTGGATTTAATGGAGTCCATCCTGGCATAACAACTTCTTCAAGAATGTAATTACCAGGTTGTACGTTGTTAAAAAATAACTCGCCATTTATATCTGTTGTTGCAGTTTGTAAAATAGGAGTTCCTGAAATATCTTTTAAATGAAATTGCCATCCTGAGCCTAATCCATCTCCAGGCGTAACTGACTCAGAACAATCATTATCTAAAATTTTTCTAACGTTAATAGTTTGAGGTTGACAACATTCCCCATTATTAATTATTGAATTACTGCCAGTTAGTGATGTTATATTACCAACTAGTGAAAACCCTAAAACTGTACTAAATGTATTCACTAAGTAAGCCCTGATACCATAATTACCTGCTGGTAGAAATCCAGAGAAATTGAGTGTTTGTGTTGTCGTTCCAGTCCAAATGTACGTTGGTCCTGTTACTAAGACACTGCTTGAACTGTAATCTATTAATTCAACATAAAGTTGATCATCACCCTCGTAAGTTAAGTTGATATTAAACTCATCTCCTTCACATACACAGAATGATCTTTGAAATATGTATGGTACTAAATTTCCATTTGCATTGGTAATATTGTTACATCCAAAACCACCGTTATTTCCAATATCATAAGGACATATAATTCCTGCACCGGTTTGATTTACCCAGCCTGTTGTATTAGGTGCAATATAGTTTATAACATATGGTGTGCCATTAAGTGATGATAAGGCACCATTGGTACAACTTGCATCAACTGGTGTATTATTTATAACCTTCCAAAAAGGATCCATTTGACCAGATCCTGAAGGAATCACATTTCCGAATGCATCTACTCCAGTTGATAGATTGACTGAATTTACTACCTCACAATTTCCTTCAAGGTCACATACCATGTCATCTTCACAATCAACGAAAATTTCCCATGCACATTCTGCTGTGTTTTCACACATATCTATTGCAGTACAAGAAAATGAATTTAACCCTAACGGCAATGACAAAACATCTCCTGCATTAACAGGAGATCCGTTATAGAAACATGTTATTGCTGAAGGGTTGTTTGTCGTTATCGATGGAAAAGTATAAGGATAAAGACATATTCCATCAATCAATGGTGTCAATACAGATTCACTGAAAGGACAAGTTAATGTTAAATCAGGTAAACCTGTTGTCGTTATTATTTGACTGACGCTATCAAAGCATCCATCTGATGTTGTAATAGATAAAGTAACATTAAAAGTTCCTGGTCCTGCCAATGAGATCGTTTGATTAGTAAATGTAAAACCATTAATTGTCCAAGTGTGTGAAACATCTTTTCCACATGAAGTATTGGTTAGTTCTATATCACCGCACTCATCTTCAATAAAAGTAAATGATGCCTTGCACGATTCTGTATATGGCTGAATACATACATTATCGATATTCATCTCAACGAGACCATCTAGAGGTCGTGTAGCATCAGTACTAAATACCAATTCAAAGTAATCATCATCTGATGTCCAAACGAATTGGTGTGTTTGCCATCCAGTTGGTACATCTATAGTTGGTGAAATATCAACAACGGTACAACCACTTGTACAAGCACCATTGGTTATCGAAGTATTTGTTGCTCTTAGTTTTACATACCCCATACTTGCTGAATCAAATACATCATCTACGCGATAACAGTAAGAAATACAATAGCTGCTGTCTTTATGAAATAAAATATCTGGACCCGAAAAGCCTGATGTTCCATAAGCAACTGCTGAACCAGCAAATCCAAATGAAGGTCCTGAAAATTTTATACTTATAGGACTGTTTGGATTGTCACATCCTTCTTGAATATATGTAGGTCCACCATAAGCTGTATGCCATGGCGTCTGCGGAAAAGTAGAAACAGGACCTAACGATTCTCCTTCAAAATTAAAGTCTGCGCCATCAGGACAACAATCACAATATAATTCTATAGGACATGTTTCTACTTCAAATTCTGCTGAAAAGGAATCTTCACAATTTGGGGAAGACACATTTAAAGTTGCAAAATAAAATCTGGAAACATTAAATTGTATACAAGGGTTTTCTTCGTTATACACTACCCCATCGATAATCCACTGGTATGTTAAATTATTTCCCGTTGATGTATTGTTAAAAGTCACCTTACCACAATCTTCAGTAAAGGTAAAGCTGGCTTCACATTGTTCTGTGCAAGTGATCGTTATATTAAAATTACTTATTGTTCCACCATCACCGTCAACAATCAAAAAATACTCTTCTCCAGCATTAAGGAAAACAGTAAATTCATCAAAAGGCGTATTGAATGAGGCATCAGAATTTGCTATACAATCATCTGGGTCACATGAATCTTCAACTAGAAACATATCTAAATCACCACTAAAACCATCCATTCTAAAAGTATAATTCTGACTAGTAGGAGCTACAAAGCTAAATACCTTCTCGGGTCCCGTTAGGTTTGTATTATTTCCGTTGCAATAAGTATCAACATTAAATGAACCTGTATCATTTGAAGAAAATCTTGTTGCATCACATTCTAACTCTTCTGCATCACAATCAAAGCCTGCTTCACAAGTTATGGTGAGTAAAAACTCACTAATAGAACCACCATCACCATCAATAACAAGATAGTATGTTTGTCCGGCAGTCAATGGTTGAACAATAACATCAGGAGAATTGCTGGTTGCGCCATCAGATGAAGCAATACAATTATTTGGATTACAATTGCTGTTTAGTAGGAACATATCCAAATCCTGACCTGCACCAAATACTTGTAAGTCAAAAGTATACGTCAGTGATTGAGGCGGATTAATCTCGAAAACAATTTC
>JABDKX010000184.1 GCA_013001975.1 Saprospiraceae bacterium
TGAAAGGCAATTTTTATGGATCAACCAATACCTTTGAGTTAGGACTGGATGGATTGCAAAATAGTGTTTGGTACGATGTCGCTTATGTTGTAGAATCAGATTCTATTTCTTTGTATTTAAATGGCTATCTAGAGAAAACAATAGCGGTAGATCAAAACTTAAGAGGAAACGAAGAAAGTATGTATTTGGGTACTCAAGCCATAGATGGGGAAAGGTCTTTGTTTTATAACGGTAGAATGGACAACTTTAAATATTGGAAGCAAAAGTTAAGTGGCCAAGATGTGTTATACTTACATTTTCCAGAAAAAGAATTCGAAGTTAAACAGCAATACTTCTTGTCCTGTTGTGAAGAAGCCAGTTTTAATGATATAGTAATTGATAAAAATAACCCACTTGACAGTTTTGTGGTTGCTAATGCAAGTCCTACAGGATATGACAGTGTTTATATTTTGAGTTTTATTCAAAATGATGCACCACCGCAACTAAACAACGATCTGATTCCTGATGATGTTATAGTTTCTTATCAACAGCAATGTGAAGAATTCTGTTCTGCAACAGCTGTTTGGGAAGACCCTTCATCTGAAGTGTTTTCAGATAATTGCGAAATACTGGACATTAGCCAATCACATACATCTCCATTAGTACTAGATGAAAATGTTTCCTTTGTTGAGGTTGTTTATACAGCAACGGATATATGTGGGCAAAGCAATTCTTTTTCAGTTGGACTAGAGTTGGAGTGTTTACCAAGTACGGTAGAAGCTATTCCAGAGAACAACACGTTTACCTTACAAGCAAATCAATTGTGTATTGATCCTCAAGAAAACACCATTTGTAAGTTTTCTGATATCAGCCTTGTACCAGGATTTATAAATGATCAAACGGGTAGTATGGAAAGCTATTCGGAAAATGCTGATTATGATATTACCGTTTTGATAAATGGTGTAGAAAAAGAATTGAATACTAAAGATAATCCACTAGGGCTGGCACTTCCTGAATTAAAAGAAGAGGGCTCTTATGAAGTTTGCTTGCAAACAATCACAAACGAATGTAATGCTGTTTCAACTAACTACTGTCAGACGATAAACATTAAAGGATCAAGTACGCTAGATCATGGAACCGTCGTTGCATGCCCGGATAATTTTGAAGAAGTTTTACCAACAGCAATATCGGGAGAGTTGAAAAATTTGATCTTAAGCAACCCTCAAGAAACGACCGTATCAATTTCCAATGAAGACGATTGTGGTTGCGTTGAAACAGAAACTATTAAAATAGAATTGGCCACTCCAAATGTTCTGAATGAAGTCGTCATTGAAGCCTGTCCAGAGATGTTTCCATTAAATATATTAGGCTTAGAAATAAATGAAGATGACGATTATAATCAAACGGTTGTTCGCTTTGAAAACGCTTCTCTGGTTCAAAATTCAATAGGGAATCATTGTGATAGTTTGGTGTCGCTTACAGTTATTCAAAAAGAAGCTTTTTTTGAAAACGTTATGGTTGAGATTTGTGAAGGAGAAAACTATTATGAACATGAAACCTCAGGAACTTATACAAGGACACTTGATGCAAGCAATGGATGTGATTCGACGATTGTATTGGACTTGGTTGTTCACCCAAAATCTTTTAGTGAGCTGTTTGTGGAGATTTGTCCAGACAGCACATATTTAGGATACAGCGAAGAAGGTATTTATGAATTGATTGGTACAAATGCGCAAGGGTGCGATTCTCTAACAACACTTAATCTTACGGTTCTGGATGAAAGTGATCCTTTGTGTATGACGAGTAGTATTAGTCAAGAATTTTTAAATCAGTTTTCGATATCTCCTAACCCTGTTAATAGTGTTTTAACAGTTGAAGGAAAGAACACAGACTTCAAAGATATCAAGGTATCTATTTTGGATATTTCTGGTAAGCTGATTAATGCGCCAGTAGAAAACAAAAAGATCATAAATGTTTCGCATCTAAATCAAGGAATTTACTTGTTGCGAATAGAAAAAGAAGGTAAAGAAATTGGCGTTAAAAGGTTCTTGAAAATGTAAGCGATTTACAATAATCATTATAAATATGCTATCTTGAAATAGTAAGCATCTTGAAGTATTAGATATAAAAATTATATGAGGAACCTGACGCCGTTTTTCTTTCTTTTTCTCTTTTGTTGGTCAATGACAGGGAGAGCGTCTGGTATGCCGCCTTCTGAAATGACACATATTGATTGTCCGCCAACAGTAGCATGCATTGGTGATGGTATTGTAATCGAGGATTACTTGCCTTGGGCTGATATTATTATTCCTGGAGTT
>JABDKX010000187.1 GCA_013001975.1 Saprospiraceae bacterium
ACTGCAATGCCTAAAAAACCATACACAAAAGTTATAATGGTCACTATCATAAACTTTCGTTTCACACCCATCTTTTTTACCAGCGTACCGATGGTGTTTTCAATAGCTTTGGATTTTTCCATTATGCCAAACATAATCCCTCCTGCTAAGACAATGAAAATAATGTCAACAGCAGATTTAAATCCTAATGGAATTGCTTTGAACATTTGAAAAAGCGAAACTGAAGTTGATTCAATAATTTTATAGGAATTGGGAACCACACTTTGTCGACCATTTACTAATTGCCTTTCATATTGACCTGCCGGTAATAAGTAGGTTAAAAATGTGACGAAAATGATAATTCCAAATAGAATAACAATGGCATGGGGAATCTTGGTTAAAAATTTATTGCCTCTCGAAATTTCTGAATTATCATTTATTTTACGCTCCATGTTATCAATCACTCATTTTTCACTTTAATAAAGCAAAGTAAATTTGCACTTATAAATTGAGAATTTTAGACTTGGTTATAATTATAATCTATATTTTTAAACTCAAGATCAAAATAATTAATATTTAATGATCAACTTTTGGTTTTTTGTGTTATAACATATGGAGATTAATCTTTTCATTTTTTAAATGTGCTGTATGGATACCGATGATATCATTGAATGTATTAAAGAAGATAGTAAGCAACGACAGACCGTCATTGCATATTTTTATGATGATACATCTTTGAAAAATAATATCACTAGAGTTGTTGAAAATATTTTAGGAAATCGTAACCAATTCGATTATATTTTTCAACTAACGATAACACAGTTTTTAAAAAATGTTATCAGCACACCGAATTATGATTTCAGTTCTGACACTAAAAGTCATCTTCAAAACTTATCAAGGTATATAAGTTTGGCTCTCATGCGGAAACAAAATAAGGACGTTAAAAATTTGCGAGAAGAGTTTGAATTAATCAAGGACAATATTAACATAGATCTTGATTTATTATTCGAAAGCAATGGATCTATTGGACAAATTGAAAAATCATTATTCGAAGAAGTCGCTGATGTTAAAGACAACCATCATAAAACGTCTGGATTTTGGTCTAAGATATTCTAGTGATTAAATTAGGCCTTGTTGCATTCGAAACCTTAGACAGCGAAGTTGGTAATATATTTTTCGACGACTGGAGCAAAATGTTTGTGCTCAAGAGCCAATACTTTTTTACCGATGATATCTGGAGTGTCAGTAGATAATAATTCTACTTTATCTTGAAAAAGAATTTTTCCTTCATCATATTTTTCATTTACGAGATGAATAGTCATACCCGATTTTTTCTCAAAATTATCGAAAACAGCTTGATGAACATGATGACCATACATTCCTTTGCCACCATATTTTGGTAATAGAGCTGGATGAATATTTATAATTCTATCCTTAAATTCAATCGTCATCTTTTGTGGAATAAGTAAAAGGAATCCAGCCAAAATGATAAAGTCTATTTCATGGGATTTTAAACAGGCTAAGATTTTATCTTGACTGTGAAATTCCTTTTTCGAAAATACTTGAGTTTGAATGTTGTGATTTTTACCTCTTTGTAGAACAAATGCGTCTTTATTGTTAGAGATAATCAGTGATACTTGAATATTATCATGTTTGTCAAAATGAGCGATTATTTTTTCAGCATTTGAACCGCTTCCAGATGCAAATATTGCAATGTTTGTTTTTGACACTACCTAATACTGTTGTAACGAGATGCTTGAGCTGGATCCAATTGCACCATAATATCGTAAACCTTAGTTTGTTCTCCACGACCAGCTCCTTTAAAAATATCTATGATTTCATTTCTTTTGCTATCAACAAATAATGAGATCGCCACACTGTTTGGATAGGACCTATGTACAGATCCAGCTGTTGTTAATGCACTCAACATAACCGCTCGAGATCGGCTGGCGTCTTCATGCATTCTGTCAATAGAATTGATATAATAATCGTAAATAGCTTGTCTTAAAGGTCTCACCCGTGGATTCAACATGTTTTCAATTATCCAATATTTATTTCTATTGTCTCCACCACTTTGCCATTCACCGGCGAGTGATTTATTACTGGTTGGAATAGCATTAACGATCTTTTGAGCAACCTGATAATATTTGTCTCCACCCAGCATTTCAAAAGTATCATAATCTGCAGCAAGCATTAAATATGCGTAATAAGTGAGTAAGGAGGAAAGGGGATCATAATAAGTATTATAACTATTTTCTATTGGTTGAAATTCTTGATAACTAAAAGATACCTTATCAACAAAATTTAATATTTGTGATTTATAATTGCTGTTATAAACTGGTCTGATAGTTTGTATGAAAAAATCTGCAGCAAAACTTGTTGCAGACAATTCACCCGTAATGGTTACGTTAACATTGCCTTCAATTTTTTCGTGAGGCTCAAATTCGTCATCTGTCCATCGCGTGTTATTTAGAAATTCAGAAATCTGTTTTTCTAAGGTTTCAAATACTTTAGGATCCACTAAATTTAATCGCGGAGCATTGACTTTTACTTTTATATTGAGTTCTTGAGCCTTTAGAAATAAAGCGCATGACAACAGAATTATTAAAACAAAACTCCTTTTCATAAAATGATTCAATTTTTATCTGTTTTTATAACGTATTTATTTACCAAAGTATTGACTATATCTGCAGCAACTTCAGTTTTTAATTTTAAATCAAATTTTATCTCCTCACCATTTTCAGTATAGATCGTAATTTTATTGGTACTATGCTTAAATCCTGCGCCCTTGTCCTTTAAAGAATTAAGCACAATCATATTGAAGTTTTTCTTCTCCAATTTCTTCTTAGCATAGAATGCTTCGTCTTTTGTTTCTAGAGCGAATCCAATATGGATTTGATCTTTTTGTTTTTTCTTACCTAACGTATCAGCAATATCTCTTGTTTTTTCTAATGACAATTCAAGCGAATCACCATCTTTTTTAATTTTTTCACTACTCACATTTTTTGGTCGATAATCAGCAACTGCAGCTGCAAAAATGCAAATGTCCATAGCATCATGAATCGCATCGCATTGTAGAAACATTTCTTCACCAGATTTGACACGCTTTGTATGAATGCTTCCATTGATTTGAGATATGCTTGATGGTCCTAGAATAAGGTAAACCTCAGCGCCTCTTTTCAAACATTCTTCAGCAAGAGAAACACCCATTTTTCCAGAACTGTGGTTACCGATAAATCGCACAGGATCAATAGCTTCATAAGTTGGACCAGCCGTGATGAGTACCTTTTTTCCTTTTAAGTCATTATTGCTTAAAAAAAAAGAAGACAATTGTTCGATTATGTTCTCTGGTTCTGCCATTCGACCCTTTCCTACGAGGCCACTCGCTAATTCTCCTTCTCCCACATCAATTATGGTATTTCCGTATGAGATTAATTTTTGAATGTTGACGGTAGTACTTGGATGAGCCCACATGTCAAGATCCATAGCTGGAGCGATGAAGACAGGACATTTAGCTGATAGATAAACGGCAGATATGATGTTGTCACAAATACCATTCGCCATTTTAGCAATTGTATTTGCTGTAGCTGGTGCTATAACCAATGCATCAGCCCATAATCCTAATTCCACATGATTGTCCCAAGAATCTCCATCAATGACACTGGTGTGAACTTTGTTTTTGGATAGCGTTGAAAACGTCAAAGGACTTATAAAAGCAGTTGCTGCAGGCGTCATTAAAACCTTGACTTCAGCACCTTTCTTAATAAAGCCTCTGACCAAATGTGCAGATTTGTAGGCGGCTATACTTCCGCTAACAGCAAGTATAATTTTTTTGCCTTTCAAAATTTATTATTAGTCTAAGTTGGTAGATCTGTCTCTTTGCCTGTGTTCTAACTTGCCATCAAAGTATTCTTCCGTTGCAATGATAGTTGGGTTAGGCAATTTTTCATAGAATTTAGAAATCTCAATTTGCTCTTTGTTTTCTTGAATTTCTTCGATAGTCTCAGAAGTAATAGCAAATTCTTCTAGTTTGCCGTGTAACTCTTGTTTTATATCAACAGATAATTGCTTAGCTCGGCTTGTAATTACAGCCAATGCTTCGTATATGTTACCTGTCTTATTTATAAAATCCCGAATGTCTCTAGCTCGTGCGTTCGGGTTGATATTCTGAACTTGATTTTTAATATCTGTCATTGTACAAATCTTTTTAGTTCGTTATTGCAATATTTTATAATGCCGTTTATTTCTTTAATCTTATCTGATTTTGGATATTTTTTTAAATACTTATTGGCATTCACTATTGTATTTTCTAATCTGTCTTTTTGCTTTTCATAAATACTATTTTTAGCAAGCAAGTGATTAGATTTAACAATTAAATACCTGACTTCTTCCTTTTTGTTCGATTCTGGAAAATCTTTGATTAGGTTTTCAAATGAAACCATCGCAGATTGATAATTGCCCAATTGGTAATAAAGTTTTCCAGTTTCGAAAGCCTTTTTTTCAAGCTTTAATCGCATTTCATCAATTAACCCATTACATTCATCTACTCTAGGACTGTTGGGAAATTGATTTATAAATGCTTGAAGTTTATCTATGGCTTCCTCAGTTGGCTTTTGATCCAACTTGTAAGTAGGAGACATTTCATAATTAGCATATGCAGACATGAATGACATTTCCTCCTTTAAGGGACTGTTGTAAAATGTCTTCGAAAAACTATTGAAATAATGAGAAGCCAAAATATACTGCCCAGTGTTATAGTAAGTGTATGCATATTTATAAAAAAGATCTTCCGCTTCTTTCTTTCCTCTATAGAATGGAATCACCAAGTCATATAAAGATTGCGCCTTATAATAATCTTCTTCCTCAAAATATTGATTGGCTAACTCCAGAATTTTGACAGGATCATTACTGGTTCTAACTTGCTCATAAGTTGATTTACAAGCTATAAAGCATGTCATTATAAATGTAGCCAGTATTAGAGTTAACTTATTTTTCATAAAGATTGCAAAAGTAGTTGATTTTCACCTGATTAACAATACTGAATGACAATTTAAGGCAGCTTATGCATGATGCATATGTTATTGAAAATGAATACCTTATAGTTATAAATGAATATCAATTCTATAATTACCTCAATTATCTTGTTGCAATAACGGAAAAATCAAGGTCTGTGATGTACGGATCAGCATAATTTAAGAAGAAATTAATGTTCATATGAGATGGGTGTAAAAAGAGAAAAGCCAGCTGTTACACTGACTTTATCACCTTTAAAAAATTTGACCCTAACCTTAATAAATACTCTATCATGTAGTTAGTTATACGTAACTACATAATAAAGACACTTAAAAATAAATATACCCCCATGCTATTTAATAGTGAATCTAGATCATAATTGACGCCTAGTATCCATTTATGTTATGATTATGTACTCTAATTAAATTTCTTCTGTGTTTTTACCAATTTTTTCAAAGAAGATTTGGAAAAGTAAATAATGTGTTATAGTTTTGGTGTACTATTATACTAATACACTAAACAAACATTATGATAGACATTCAAAACCTCAAGTTCTCATATTCTAGAAAAACCACTTTGTTTGAAAACTTGGAATTACAACTCCAAGAAGGAAAGATATATGGGTTATTAGGTAAAAACGGAACTGGAAAATCTACGTTATTAAAATTATTATTAGGATTGCACTTCCCAAAAGACGGTTTAATTACGATAGATGGTCATAATTCTGTCAAAAGAAACCCAAATCTTTTAGAAGATATTTTCTTTTTATCTGAAGATTATGAGTTGCCAAACATCAGTATCGCATCTTATGTTAAAGCGCAATCTCCATTTTATCCCAAATTTGATCATTCAAAATTTGCAGAGATTCTCAAAACTTTTGAAGTAGAAAAAGAGGCCATCTTATCTCAGTTATCCTACGGTCAAAAAAAGAAGACTGTGATTGCCTTCGGCATTGCCACAAATACTAAATACTTATTTATGGATGAGCCTACCAATGGCTTGGATATCCCTTCTAAAAGTCAATTTAGAAAAGTATTGCTTTCGGGTTTCAGAGATGATCAAATTATAATCATTTCTACGCACCAAATCAGAGACCTCAATCAATTGATCGAATCAGTGATCATTATTGAAGATGGTAAAATCATTTTTAATAAAGATGTTTCTGTTTTGGAAGAAAAGTTAAGTTTTAATAAAAGTTTATCTCAAGATAACGGTCCGTCAATAGTGTATTCTGAATTGATGCCAGGCGGATATATCAGTATTGCTCCAAATACGAATGGTGAGCCTGGTGAAGTTGAATTGGAAGTATTGTTCAACGCTGTTATCAATAATCCTAAAGCCATTAACCAACTAATCTAAAACGAAAAATTATGGAAGTTTCATTTAAAAGAATAAAGTCCTTGATACAAAGAGATTTTATTATCTATAAAAAACCATTAACCTATGGATTAATATCTCTGATCGCTCTAATTATATTTATCGCTTGGTTGCCAACAACATCAGGAAATTTTAACAGATTGTACACTGATTTTTGGTTTGGCTGGTATATTACTTTCTTATTAGGTGGTGGATTGCTTTTATGTTCAATAATATTTTGGGAATTTAAATCTGCAACTGGACGAATGCAATATTTGAGTTTGCCTGCCAGCAATTTTGAAAAACTATTTTCAAGAAGTTTATATGTTCTCATTTTTTATCCATTGTTATTGACAGGACTATTTTTAATGATTTATTCCTTGTTTAGGAGTATGGGAATTTCTGATTCATTTATAGGTCATCAAGCTGTGGCTCTAAAATATATCTGGGGAGCTTATTTGTCATTAGGATCTACTATGCTCATTTATGCGATTGTGTTCAATAACTATGTTGGTCCTAAATCATTTATAGTATCGGGTTTTATTTACCTAGTATGTGTGATTATTGCTGTGCTGATATTCAGAATTATTATGAGTGATTTTTTTGTGGGAATGACAATGACGCACGATAATGTGATGATCTTTGACGAAGAAAAGAAACTAGAAAATATGGGTAAGACACTACTACCATTGGCAAAATTTATTCTGTGGGTTGGTCTACCAGTTTATCTTTGGACAGTAGCCTATTTTAAAATGACTGAAAAACAAGTGTAATGGAATTTAAAAAGAATCAAACAATATATATGCAGATTGCAGATTTCATTTGTGAAAACATCATGTCACAAAATTGGCCTGAAGGTGAAAAAATAGCATCTGTCAGAGAGTTCGCAGCAAGAGTCGAAGTTAATCCTAATACGGTTATGCGAACATACAGCCACCTCCAAGATGAAGGAATCATATTTAATAAAAGAGGCATTGGATTTTTTGTACAAGACGGTGCTTCAGAAAAAATTACAAACATGCAAAAGCAAGATTTTATAAATAACATATTGCCAGATTTTTTTAAGAAAATGAAAGTCTTGAAAATAGAATTTTCTGAACTGAAAGAATTGTATAGCCAAATTGAAAACAATTCTTCTGAAAACTTTCAGAACGGATCAACTTCTAATTAATAATAGGTAAAATTAATAATCATGAAAACATCGAATAAATTATTATTATCTGGATTTATATTATTGTTTTTGACTTTTGTTTCTTTCCTTCTTTATGGTAAAAAGTTTATTACTAAAGGAGAAATTGATCACATTCAAGGTAATGGTATAAAAGGAGAATTGATTCTTAAAGAAAACTTTGATAGCGATACATTATATATAACAGATAGTCGAGATTACTATTTAGACCCAACAGTAAATTCCATAAAAGTAGTAGGCGAAGAAAATGTTATACCAATATTTGAAGCTAGAAATTACAGAGGCCTAAACATCAAAAGAAATGATTACTCTGGCTTATCTACAAGCATGGAAATAAAATTTATCATTGGCGTTAAGGATAAAAATAACTTAACAATAATTGTCAAAGATGACGCATATGTTAAGTCTACTGATCAATTGAATATTGAAACTTTAAATCTAGAAGCCAGTGATCGCTCGGAAGTTATCATTGATAATATTGGAAAAACAATTAATGTCAGAGCCAAGTATAAAACATTCTTAGATATAACTGGTGACTACGAAACAGCAAACATTTTGGGATTAGGAGAATTTACTTTTGATGCTGTTGATGTTTCTTTCGATACGCTGAATCTGGATTTGGAATCTCGCAGTTACATAAAAGTTAAAGATGCTAAAGTAGTGAAAGGTGTTTTGCAGGATAATGCAAAACTGAGGAGTGTAGATTCATTAGTTCTCGATCAAGTTAAGTTTTATGATAATGCCAACCATAAAATAATAGAATGGGATTAGAAATATTTATAGTTGTTGCCTTCTCGATTTTGGCATTGATGACAACTCAGTTTGATAGTCGACTTCAGTAGTAATATTTGATGAAAGAGAAGAGGCGGGGACGCCTTTCTCTTAACTTGGGTTCATTATGAATAAGGCAAAGGCATCTTGCCTCTTGCCATCAATCCTAAGTCTAAACTTAATCAAGAGCATCAGCGATACTGCGATCATTCATCAATCGAGGCACTTTGTTTTGACCACCTAGTTTGCCAAGGCTTTTCATATAATCTCTAAAACTGCCTTTTGGAAGCGGTGTTATTTTTAAAGTTTGTAATACATTACCAATAACCAAATCTCTATAATAGATATTCTGTCTTACAATTTCCTCGTCTAATTTGTGAGCGATAATATCCAAGTTTTCTGGAACGGTATCAAATTCAATAAACCATTCATGGTAGGGGAGTCCACCTTCTAAAGGTTTAATTTGAGGCGCTACTGTAAATTCAGTGATGTTTAAGTTGAAGTCTTTGCATATGATATCGATAGCTTCTTCAACTTCTTTTGCAATAACATGTTCGCCAAATGCAGAGATGAAATGTTTGATTCTTCCAGATACTTTGATCTTATAAGGATCGAGATTTGTGAATCGAATAGTATCACCTATATTATAACCCCAAAGTCCAGCATTACTGCTTATAAGTATGGCATAGTCTTTTCCAATTGCTACATCTTCAAGTGTTAGTCTCGTCGGATTATTATCAAAGATTTCATTTGCTGGAACGAATTCGAAAAACATACCTGCATTGGTATTTAATAAAAGGCTGTCATCAGTATAATCATTTTGAAAAGCTATAAATCCTTCTGATGCAGGATATGTTTCTAAGGTATCCACACCTTCGCCAACTAATTTTTCCATGCTTGATTTGTAAGGCGCATAATTGACGCCACCATGGATAAATAATTTCAAGTTTGGAAATAATGCCTTGATATCTTTTTTTCCGGACTTCACTAATAAACGTTCATAGTACATTTGTACCCAAGGCGGAATGCCTGATATCAAACTCATATCTGCATTGAGGGATTCTTCAACGATGGCATCTAATTTGGTTTCCCAATCATCGATACAATTTGTTTTGTAGGTAGGAATTTGATTGGGTTTAATCCAACTGGGAACTTCATGATTTACAATACCGGAAAGCCGTCCGGTTTTAATATTCCCTTTGATTGATAATTCAGGGGAGCCAGAAATAAAGATCATGTTTTTATGAAA
>JABDKX010000193.1 GCA_013001975.1 Saprospiraceae bacterium
GATGTCGCCATCAAATTTCTAAACATAGTTGCGCCAGATTTTAAAGTACGCATAGATAAAAAACCTGCTGATAGTTGTCGATGGGCACACGTCGGAAATGATACTTACTACTTTGCATTACAAGAACCTCACTTAGATGCTGATCCCAAAAATAAAAATGAGTCATATAAAAACTACGGTGTTAATCATGTGGCATTGATAGTTTCAAACCTTGAAGCGATAGAAAAAGAACTTATTGCAAATGGGTATAAAAAAGGGATTGAAACACCCAAAGAGAAATTTAGAAAACGCGCTTACTATTATGATCATGCAGGATTTGAATGGGAGTTGGTTGAATATCTTTCAGATAATGCTGACGAAAAATTTCTATACGAGTAAATAAGAAACTTAGATTTCTTCATTATTTAATTTCTTGAATGCAGAAGGCAAATATTTTATTAAATCGCTTGCAATCAAAGAAGTCTCCCCTATTTCTCTAGCCGCTAAATCTCCAGACAATCCGTGCACATAAGTTCCTAAACAAATTGCAGCTTCGGAATTATATCCTTGCGCAAAAAGTCCAACGATTATTCCAGTTAACACATCACCACTGCCAGCAGTTGCCATTCCAGGATTCCCAGTTGAATTGTAATAACACTTTCCTTCGGGTGTTGCGATACAACTGTGAGCCCCTTTTAATAATATATAACATTCTAACGCGATCGCTTTTTCTTGCTGCAATTTGTTTCTTTCGAAACTGTCAGAAGTTGGACCAAAAAGCCTTTCAAATTCTTTTGGATGTGGTGTTAAAATTGAATCTTTTGGAATCCAAGCCAACATCTGAGGGTTTAATGCAATGATATTTAAAGCATCAGCATCGAGTACCAATGGTTGAGAAGCGTTTTTTAAAAACTTACCTATTGCAATTTGTGTTTCTTCCATCAAACCAATACCACATCCAATGGCGATTGCATCGTATGGTTTTCCCAATTCAGGAACATTAGAAATATAATCTTCATTAATATCTGAGATGACCATTGCTTCAGGAACGCTAGTCTGCAAAATATCATATCCGCAAGCAGGTGCATAAATCGTGGTTAAGCCACATCCTGATCTTAACGATGCTGAAGCTGAAAGAACGGCAGCCCCTATTTTTCCTCTGCTGCCCATCATTAATAATGCATGACCAAAATTTCCTTTATGTTCAAACTTTTGTCTTTTCTTAAAAGTGGATTTCACATATTCCTGAGTCATCAAATAATGATCCGTCAATTCTTCAGAATAAAATTGCTTAGACAACTGAATAGATTGAGCTATCCATTGACCGACATATTTATAGTTTTCAGGAAAAAAAAATGCCAATTTGGGTTGTTCAAAGGAGAATGTAAAATCTGCTTTAACTACATTCCCAGTTGATTTGCAGTCGCCTAATAATCCAGAAGGCATATCTACAGCTACGCGTATTCCTTGACATTGATTTAAATATTGAACAAGCTCTTCAGCTAAACCATAAAGTTTATTTTTAAGACCTGTCCCGAATAGTGCATCAATAATAACAGCAGATTCTGGTAGCGTTGGAAAGTCACTGGCACTCGATAAATTTATAATTTTAAGATCTCTTATTTTATGCGCAGCCCGAAGGTTTGCATGGTTATCTTTTGATCTCTTATCAGTTTCTCCAAATATAAATACCGTAACAGTATATGCTTTTTGATGAAGCAGTCTGCTGATAGCTAAGCCATCACCCCCATTATTCCCATTGCCACAAAAGACAAATATGGGCACATCTTCATTAGGAAATTGGTGAATAAACCAATTAACGAAAGTATTGGATGCACGTTCCATCAATGCTAAAGATTCAATGCCTTCTTCACTCATTGTGTACTGATCCCATCTTTTTATTTGTTCTGTACTAAATATTTTCATTGGACATCAACATATTCTTAAAAGTAAATTCTATAAATGAGAAATACTATTTATTAGAAGTACTATTTTTAGTATTTATTCTCAAATTATTATATGAATAAATTTGATCCACAGGACTTAAGCCAATAGGCTTTAACGGAACCAACAGGAAAGCGGGTGGAAAAGGAAATTGATAACAGAATAAGAAATTAAAATTGAAAAGTATGTAGCCCCATTGAGCTAGATACTTTTCTCTTTTTGAATATCCATACCAAATACTACAATTAATTATAAAATCAAATCCTATACTTGAGCATCAAATTGAATAAATACATTACTTGGTAACAATATATTCATAATCATATATATCTTTGAGTCCTTTTATAATGTATTGTAATACTCAATCAATGTCTCTAAAAGGTTTATATCCTATATCCGCTAATGTCAAAAGTGTAATCCTTTTAACTATTTGTAGTTTCTTTTTCTTCGCTTGCAATGAAGAAAACCAAACAATAAAAGTAGTGGCACCTAAAGTCCAGAACGAACCAATTGATCTCGAGGGATTTGAAATCATTTCTGCAGAATACACAGGTATCGATTTCGACAACAAACTTGATGTTGATAAAATGACATCTTTCGTTTATTATATAAATGTATTTAATGGAGGAGGTGTCGCCTTAGGAGATATCAATAATGACGGATTAATAGATATTTATTTGACTGGAAATCTTGTAGAAAATAAATTATATCTTAACAAAGGCAATTTACAATTTGAGGATATTACGAAGAGTGCTGGTGTGGCTTGTAAAACAAACTGGAGCACTGGAGCCACTTTTGCGGATGTCAACAATGATGGTCTCCTAGATCTTTACGTTTGTCATTCCTATGACGATGACTCTGCATTAAGACGAGCCAACTCATTATTCATTAACCAAGGTGATAATACTTTTAGTGAACGTGCCAAAGAATATGGCATTGCTGATATTGGATACTCTATTCACGCTTCTTTTCTTGATTACGACAAAGATGGTCATCTAGATATGTTTCTTGGAAATACACCTCGATATGTAACAGGTGATTTTTATTTCAACGATAGAAATATTCATGCCTATAATTACCAGAATCCAACAAATAAATTATGGAGTGACAAGCTATATAAAAATAACGGCGACGGAACATTTAGTGATGTGACGGTATCTGCCGGCATACTCAATTATGGTTATATGCTTGGTGTCAGTGTTGGGGATTATAATAAAGATGGATGGGATGACATTTTTGTTGCAGTAGATCATGGAAATCCTGACTATTTATATATTAATAATGGCGATGGTACTTTCAGCAATGAAGCCAATAGTGCATTCAAGCATATATCATTATCGAGCATGGGATCAGATGCAGCAGACCTAAACAATGATTCTAAAATTGATTTGGTGACTTTAGACATGTTGTCTTTTGACAACTACAGTGAAAAGACACAAATGGCATCTATGAATCCTCGAAGCTTTTATATGAGCGTAGATGCAGGACTGCATTATCAGTACATGCGAAATATGCTGCAGTTGAATCAAGGAAATGCAAAATTTTCTGAAATAGGACAAATGGCAGGTATCCATAAGTCAGATTGGTCTTGGTCAGTTTTGGCTGCTGATTTTAGCAATGATGGACACAAAGAACTGTACGTCACTAACGGATACTACAGAGCCGTTATGGATAAAGATACCCGAGACAAATTCAAAGAGGATATAAAAAAATCTCCCCAACATAAATACAAAGAGCTTGCTAAAAAACTTGTGCAAAGTGTAAAGCCACAAAAAAATAAAAACGTCTTATTTAAAAACAATGGAGACTATACATTTACAAATGTTGCCGAAAAAGCAGGCTGTGATGAAAATGGTTTTTCGTCTGGAGCCGCCTATGCAGATTTGGATAATGATGGAGACTTAGATTTGGTCGTTAACAATATTGATCAAAAAGCTTCGATATTGAAAAACAATCAGCGTGAAAATGATAAAGGAAATTATATTCAATTAGAATTAATTTATAAAAATAATATTCCGAATGCTGGAACAAAGATTGAAATTTCTTCTTGCAACCATAATCAATACTTTGAGACAACATACTCAAGAGGCTATCAGTCTTCTTATACAGGGCCTACACACATAGGTATTGGAAGATGCAACCTTGTTGAATCAGTTAAAATAACTTGGCCTGATGGCAAAGTGCAATTAATAAAAAATCTAACAGCTAATCAACTATTAAAAATCAATTACGAACCAACCAATCAAAAGTCAATTGTTAAAATTGTAAACTTTGTGGAAGAAACAACAGATTCTAAAATATCACCAATTTACTATCATATTGAAAATGAATTTGATGATTTTGAACACCAAGTTTTACTGCCTCATAAAATGTCTGAATTCGGCCCCCATATTTCAACCGGTGACATCAACAATGATGGCTTTGAAGATTTTTATGTAGGTGGATCATCGGGTCAGGCGGGCGTTTTGTATATCTATGAAAAGAAAAACAAAAGCTATTTTAAACAAAATAGTGATTTTGAAAAACACAAAAATCACGAAGACTTAGGAAGTGTATTCTTTGATTTAGAAAATGATGGTGATTTAGATTTATATGTTGTATCAGGAGGAAATGAATTCGAGGAGAACTCACCATCCTATCAAGATAGAGTCTATGTAAATGACGGAAATGGTCTTTTTACTTACTCAGCAGAAGCATCACCAGAAATGACAACAAGCGGTGGATGTGTTGAAGCCAGTGATTACGATAACGACGGCTTTGTTGATCTTTTTGTTGGAACCAGACATAAACCTCACCGCTATCCATTCAGCGCACCCAGTTATATTTATAAAAATGTAAATGGCAAATTAACACTCGAACAAAACATTTTTTCAGATGACCCTGAAAACATGGGCATGGTGACAGATGCATGTTTTGCTGATTTGAATAATGACAAATTAGATGATCTCATTGTTGTTGGAGAATGGATGCCCGTTTCAATCTTCATTAACCAAAATGGGAAGTTTATAAATAAGACAAGCGATTACAATTTATCAAATACAAATGGTTGGTGGAATTGCATTGAAAAAGCCGACTTGGATAATGATGGCGACTTCGATTTTGTACTCGGAAATTTGGGATTAAATTATAAATATAAAGCCACACAAGAAAAACCTTTCCATATTTACGCTGGTGATTTCGATGAAAACGGAAAGAGTGATATTGTTTTAGGCCAATACTACTTGGATGTACTTGCTCCAGTGAGAGGAAGACAATGTTCATCAGAGCAAATGCCTTTGATAGCAGAAAAATTTCCTACGTATACCGATTTTGGAAAAGCTAATTTAGAAACTGTTTATGGTGAGTACTTGGATGATGCCTATCACCTCCAGGTATCTGATTTCAGAAGTTCAATATTATTAAATAATAATGGGTCATTTGAATTAACAGCACTTCCTCAAGAAGCTCAATTTTCACCGATCAATTCAATCGTATTAAAAGATTTAAATGACGATGGTTTGATTGACATAATAGCTGGTGGCAATCTTTATGCATCCGAAGTCGAAACAGGAAGGGCGGATTCGGGAGTTGGTATTATGTTATTTCAGGACCAAGATGGAGAGTTTAATTCTATAGCTTCTAAAAAAAGTGGGTTATTCATTGATAAAGATGTCAAAAGTTTAACCTTAATAAATTCTAACGGCTTGCTAGTAGGTAATAATAATGATGCACTCCAATATCTGAGTTTAAAGTAATTTAAACAAAAATTGATATATTAAAATTTAACAAAAAAAACCGCTTGAAAATCCAAGTGGTTTTTTTGATCTAAAGAAAGTTAATCATTACTTATTCGAAACTACCTACAAAAGACTCTATTAAGAATGATACTTTCAATTACTATTTATAAACTACATTTAACCTTTAGTAATAATAAAAAAAGTCGAAGCAAATAAAATTTGCTTCGACTATAACCCCAAAAAATAATTTATTATTAGTTAATACCAATATTTCCTTGAGCTACAATTGTACCTAATTCTGTTGCACTAAGGTGTACATTTACGTAACCGTTAAAGCTACTTATAGAGGTATAATTGAAACTAGATCCATCATCTAAATTTCTTATTGTTGTTTTACTTATTCCCGTATCACCTACAACTGGATTAAAAGTTACAGCAATAGGTCCTCCAGTAGCAGCATCATTTTCATGAATATGCGCTGGATGCATACCGCCATTAGGTGTTCCAACAAGTTGAATCGTTGCTAAGATACTGCCATTCTTTCTTTCTTCGAATTTAATTTCACCGCTTATTCCAGCTACATCTTTTTCATCTAAAGTGTAAGTAATTGACTCTCCTGTTAATTCATTGACTCCAATATCTCCTTGCGCCACAATTGTTCCTAACTCTGTCGCACTTAAATGTACATTAACATAACCATCGACAGTAATGACATCATTATATGTTAAAGCCATGCCACCATCTGTTGCTCTGATATCTGAATTACTAACACCAGATGATCCATCTACAGGATTGAATGAATACCATATTCCACCGGTCTCAGCAGCACTGTTCATATGAATATGTGCTGGATGCATACCACCATCTGGTGTACCATTTAATTCAATAACCGCTAGTGTAAAATTATTCTTTCTTTCTTTAAAAGTTATTGAACCATCAATTCCAGCTATATCTACTGTGTTAAGGTTATAAGTAGTTTCTTCGCCTGTCAGTAAATTGCTACCGATATCTCCTTGAGCTACGACTACATCTAACTCGCTTGCAGATTTATGAACATTTACATAAGCATCAAGATTCTCTACCATACTGAAATCGAAGCTTGATCCATCATCTTTAGTACTTACTATCGTAACAGAACTTCCAGTTGAACCATCTACTGGATCTAGTGAAATTAGGATTCCACCACCAAATGCAGCTGAATTCATATGAACATGCGCTGGATGCGTATTGCCATTAAGTGTACCTGAAAGATCTAATTCAATTTGAACTTGGCCATCTGTAAGCTCAACAAATTCAACTGTTCCACTTACTCCTGAGTTACTTCTTTCGCTTAAATCATAGGTAACACTATTTCCTGTTGTGTTCTCATCATCATCACTACAACTCGTAAATGTTAAAAGTGATAACGCTAAGAGCATAAATGTTGATTTCAAAATAATTTTTTTCATATTTTTTATCGTTTGTATTAATTAATAATAACTATACAGTAAAAATGACACATTGTTCGATGAACAAACATTTTTTTTTACTTGATCATTTTATGCTATTTATAATACAGACTCAGCATCCTTTACTTCAATTATCAGCATAGCAGAAAAGAAATTGATTGCTAGTGTGCAGTTCATATTTCAAAACTTTTAAAGCTTCAATATATTACAGAA
>JABDKX010000196.1 GCA_013001975.1 Saprospiraceae bacterium
AATTAATAATTATCAATTAAGAATTAATAATGTTCTTGCGCCTAAATATTCACTATTAATCTATATCCTTCGAAGCTTTAGCGGAGAAGGATTAGTTACTCGCCGGAGCCGGATCACTCAACAACTCAAACTCTCTCGTAACTGGATTCAACGGTGTATCAACCGCCTTTCCTTCTTTCATTAATGTCAAAGTAATCTTATTCTTTCCCATTGGCATACCTTCTATATAGTATGGCTGCCAAGTCGTAATTGTATGATCTTCACCATTGATGCTGGCATTTACACTGTAGCCATCATTTAAATCTACATTCGATAAGTAGAAGTCTAACATGACTTTCTTCGTATCATCACCTACATATTTCCCTTTTGGACGACTGTATGTAATTGTTGGACTCGTCACATCAGACTGAGAAACAATCGCCTTGTCCTTTACAGTTACGTTTTGAAGGATATGCGCATTGTCTGTTTTTAAGCTTTCATGGTACGAACGACTTAAGAAGGCTAGGATCGTATGATCACCATCTGCGACGTCGTATTCAAAGTTGTTGACGTACTTAGCTGCATAGGGTGCATTATCTACAATTAAGTGAATATGTTGACCTTTTGCAGAATTTGCACACATTTTAGCGCCAGCATCTGGCGTTTGAGCTCCTAGTTTGTATTCTGAACCAGATACATCAAAATTAAATGACCCGTCTTTATATTGCATATTTGATAGGGTAGCATCTGGATAGGCTTGAGAAGGAGAAAATGGTGTTATAGTATATTTCGTTGTTTTCACTTCTTCTTTCGCATCTTCTGCCTTTGGTTTGGCAGAATCTGATTTACAGGCTATAAATAAAGTGACGAGTAAGAGGCTTAACGTAGCAAAGTATTTCATAGTTTTTATAAATTTGAGCTCAAATTAAGGAATTATGTACTATCGAAGAACATATTAATTCTTTAAAACTCCCTTAATTTCTGAATTTTCCTTTCTAGAGAAGCATTTTTGGACCATTTTTTGTCCATCTATGAGTTAAATGTGTGAATTTCCACATTTTACATATGATAAAAATAGATTATATATAAATTAATTCTAACTTTGACGGAAGTTTGGTGATTTTTAAACTGTCACGACTTCTTTTAAGGTTATATAAAATAACATCGTCGCTTGGTATATACTGATGCAGAATTATTAAAAGTCTTTGTTGATGACAGTTCAAAAGGAATTGAATTGATCTTCAAGCAATACTATGAAGTATTGTGTAGAACGGCGGTCAGAATCACCAAAGAACAAAATTTAGCAGAAGATATAGTGCAGGAGGTACTATATGAGTTATATAAAAAAAGTGATAAGGTTAAGATCGAATCACTTATCGGATACCTCAAAAGATCTGTTTATAACAGATCATTGAATAAGATCAAATCGAATAGAGATTTTGTGGATGCCGATGAAATTAGTTACGAATTAACAGATAATGCTTCCAGTTCGCATGAAGCGATGGAATATCAGGAGTTAGAAGAATTTATAAGTGCATCTATTGATAAACTCCCAGAAAAATGTCGGTTAGTGTTCGTATTAAATAGATTTGAACAGTTTTCTTATAAAGAAGTGGCTCAAAAGCTCGATATTTCGGTCAAGACAGTAGAAAATCAGATGTCTAAGGCCCTTAAGTTTTTGAGAGGAGAAATGGCTCTTTACAAGAGCATAGAAAGTAAATAAAAGCGGATAGAAACTTTTTTGTAAGAAATTTTAAAAAAAATAGAGATAGAGTAGGGGTATTTCTCTTTAGAGATGTCTAATAGTTGTAAGTTATGAACAAAGAGTTGTATATATCATTAATTGCCAGACAGTTGAGTCGTGAATTAAACACATCTCAACTGGAAAATTTGAACTCCTGGTTATCTAAAAGCAAAGACAATGCCAATTTGCTAGACGAGTTCAAAGAAACATGGAATGCGACAGCTAACTATAAGCAAACGCTCGCAATTGATGTAGATTCAGCTTTTTCTTCGTTCGCCTCCAAATTTAATATTCCTTCTTCAGATACACCAGTTGAAATTCCAACTGCAGAATCAAAATCTAAGTCTCGAAATTTAATCATCGCTATTTTACTTCTTGCATTGCTTTCATTAGGCTACTTATTAAGCACTATGAATAGCAGTACAGTCAGTAATAACAAGATGATGGCGACGACAACAGCTATTAACAGCAACTCGGATGTAACTTTGAGTCCTAATTCTCAATTTACGAAAGGAGCTGCTAAGGAGGCCAATTCTAATCTTTTAAATGAGTTGACTGCCATCGCAGCATTAGATACTGAAGATGATAAGGAATATATGCCGCATGCCTTAGGGTTCATACCTAACAAAGAGAACTATCATATTGAAAGTTTCTCAGGGCAAGCGTTCTTCGATTTTAACAATAATACACATAAGTTTATAGGATTGGACAATGGAAATGTCATCGGTGCTTCTAATGCCGCATTCAATGTTCAAAACTATACAGATGATAATACAGTCGTTATTGATGTCCAGTCAGGTAATGTCTTATTTTTTGATACCAAGGGCAATACATTTGTGATCAATGAAGGAGACAGGGCAATATATGATACTCGTCAAAAGGAATTGATTAAGGCCGCAACACCTGCAATTAATCCTTTCAAATGGCACAAAGGTATCTTAGTATTTGACAACACACCGCTTGACCAAGCGTTTAAAATGCTTGAAAGATTTTATGGTGTGGACATCAATATCACTGATAATTCTGTTATCGATAACAAAAACTTTACAGCTACTTTCCCAATTTCTTCTAACCTAGATAGTTGCCTAGAATTAATCAAAGCTTCTTTCGAAATGGACATTGAAAGAGTAGACACTCGGAAAGTAAATATCAGTAATATCAAAGGCGAATAGACCATTCGTTAAAATTTCCTCTACTTTGTACTTAAATGACTAAATTTGTAATCTTATTTGTAATAAGTGATACCAATACATTTGAGGTTTTTAATCATTCTTTGCAGCATTATTATGTGCGTTCCGCTTTCAGCGCAACGTATCATACCTGATGAAAAAATCATAGACTATTCATGTGAGAATCAATCATTAAGAGATGTGCTCTATGAGTTGAGTGAAAAAACAAATGTTACCATTGCTTGGCAAGAGCAAATAGTCCCAGGAGATTCCATCGTTACATTTTCAGTTAGAAAAGAAAGGCTAGGAAAAATCATTGATTACCTAATTCTCGATCATGATTTGAAATACAGAATTGTTGGTAATCAAATTTCTATCATCCGTGATAAATTCAAAGTCATCGAAAAAGAGATGATAACCATTTCTGGATTTTTAAGAGATGGAGAATCTGGTGAAGGTTTGGTTAATGCCAATATCTATTTACAAGATAAATCACTTGGGACAATTACCAACGAATATGGCTTTTATAGTTTTACAATTCCAAAGGGTTCACAGCGCATTTATTATTCCTACTTAGGATATGATAATGGCATAAAAGAAGTGACAGCAGATAAAGACCAGACTTTCGATGTCAACTTAATCCCCAGTAATTTTATGAAGGAAATTATTATTACGGAAACGAAGTTGACGCCCATACCGTTAAATGCACCCGAAGTGGCAACTGTTGATGTATTAGCTATCGACCAAATCAGGTCAAGATTAGCTTTGGCAGGAGAACCTGACGTAATGCGAATGGCTTTATCAAATCCAGGGGTTACTTCTGGCGCTGATGGCTTTGGAGGTATGAGTGTGCGAGGCGGTGCGACCAATCAAAACTTAATATTATTTGATGGCATTCCGATTTATAATTCAGATCATGCATTTGGTATGTTTTCAATTTTTAATTCTCGTGTCATAAAGAGTGCTAAGTTGTACAAAGGTGCATTTCCATCGCACTATTCTGGAAGACTCTCTTCTGTTATGGATATCAGAACACGAGAAGGAAATTTTAAAAAAATAAGTGGTGAAGTGTCTCTAGGTTTGTTGACTGGAAGTGTCGCCTTGGAAGGACCCATCGTAAAAGAAAAAGCATCATTTTTATTTTCAGCAAGGCGTACACTTGTTGATCCGTGGTTAAAATCAATTTCAAAAGCTTACCATGATGGAAAGGATCAGTCAGGTGAAACGCAGTATTATTTTTATGATGTAAATGGGAAAATTAATTTCAACTTAGGACGTCATTCGAAAGTTTATTTCAGCTATTATTCAGGCAAAGACTTTTTTGAAAACCAAGTCAGAAAAAGTGTAGATGCTGAAGAATTTCCATCAACAGATTTTGATCAGATAAACTGGGACATAGGCACAAGTTTAGGTTCTTTAAGATTTAACTCTCGACTTTCTCAAAAGATGTTTTTAAATGCAACGGCATATAAGTCATTTAATAATTATGATGCTTTTGATCATGACAGATTAGTCCGTCTTAAAAATGCAAGCGATTCGATAGTTACTTTTAATGCAGGATACTATCAGTCGAGAATAGAAGATACTGGACTGAAATTGGAGTTTGATTTTATTCCGTCAGCTAAGCAACGATTGAAGTTTGGCGCTGGTATAATCAATCATTCATTTTCGCCAGGACTGATTTTAAGTACTGAGGCAGATTCGTTGAATACCCAAGGGAGTCCAGTAAAAAGTGAAGATTTAGCTAATCAAATCGATGACTTGGATATTACGGGAACTGAAATAGAAGTTTTTATTGAAGACAATTTCAAGTTTGGAAAATATACCAATTTGAATATTGGCTACAACCACATGATTGTAACATCGGGCATAAAAACATATCACATACCACAGCCTCGTGTTTTGTTCAGTACAGGATCAGAAAGCAATACAATTAAATTGTCAGCTGGTCGAATGGGACAGTTTTTACACTCATTAAATAATACAGGAGTAGGTATACCCATTGATGTATGGCTGCCATCGACAGAGAAAATTGCACCTGAAACATCTTGGGCGTTTTCAATTGGCGATTACTTCCAAAAAGATCCTTTAGGAATTATTGGCCTAGAATTCTTTTATAAAAAATATGAAGGATTGACCAGATATGGAACCGATGGATTAATCGATATTTCAGAAGATTCTAATTGGGAAGAATTAGTGCCAATAGGAGAGGGGGAATCTTACGGAACAGAATTTAGTTATCACAAAACGAAAGGGAAAACGAAAATTAACTTAGGGTACACACTTTCTTGGAGCAACAGAACATTTGAAGCATTAAATAATGGGAACCCATTCAGATTCCGTTATGACAGAAGGCACGTTATCAATGTTGGTTTAATTCACAGATTTAATCCGAATATTGAAGTTACTGCAAATTGGGAGTTTGGTTCAGGAACGCCTATTACGGTACCCGATAATAATAAGTTTATTGAAATCAATGAAATTACTGGTGAACCTATAATCGTCCTTATTTATAAAGAACTTAATAATTCGATATTACCTGATTACCACAGATTAGATATAGGTATAAATATTCATTCAGAATATACGTGGGGATCTTCGGTTTTAACTATCGGATTATATAACGCATATAACCAACAAAATCCATTTTATCGGGATACAGAAGTGAACATTGAAAACAGAGAATTGATCTTTGAAGATGTGACTTTAATACCTATTTTACCAGCCTTGAGTTACACCGTTAAGTTTTAATTTAACATATATTTAATCTGATACCTAATTTAGTTAGAAATAGTCATGTAATTGGCTAAAATATTGTCTTTTTAAGTGGGTGACAATGAATTTTCTGCCATGAAATTAGTACATTTGTAGTACGATTTTGTGACGATTGGTAATAAATGCGTCTTAAGATTGTGCGACATTATAAACAAATGAGATACAATTTATTCATACTGAGTTTTGCCGTTCTTTTGGCAACATCTTGTACGCAAGTTGTTGACCCTGTTTTCGAGCAGTCCGGTCAAGATCTTTTTATAAAAGCACAAATTGAATCTTACACTTTTCGACCTGAAATTCAACTCAACACAACCTTTACAAATACTTTAGATGAAGTGACATTATCGTCAAAAGTAAACACTATCGTTTATGTGAACGATGATGATGATCCAAAAGATTTTAGGCCTTTACCTGAAAATAAATCTGTTTGGATAGCACCAGCTGAATTGGAAATAGCAGAAGGAAATGATTATCGGTTGCTGATAGATGCATCTGAATTAGGATTTAAAGCGACTGAAGCGAGTACCCGTGTGCCTTTTAGTGGTAATTTAGGGGTTAAATCATTGAATATTATATCAAACGGACAGACATCAACAGATGGAATGACAAGACTTGAAACGAAGGTTACATTGAATTCAAGCACTGAATTGCCGGAATATTATCATCTTATACCATTTATAAGAAATAACGACGGTACACGACTAAATTTGATTATTGAGCGGATTTCTTCAAATTTAAATGCCACAATCGATTTAGAACACAGACATGGCATACTTATTGATGAATCAGTTTTGGATGATACCAAGGAAGTATCTATTTTATTAAATACTTCTGACGATATCGACATAGAAAGTTTGGATTTTCCTTTCATTTATTTTGATTTGAAAACAACCACCAAAGATTATTATTTATATAATATTTCAATAAGTGATCAAGTCAAAGCAAATGCCAGTCCTTTTAATAAAGAGACATTGACTTATTCAAACTTTTCAAGTGGATATGGTATATTTACCATATATACTTCAAAACTAGATTCGATAATCATCGAATAACCGCCTTTAATACTTAACCTTTCCTTTTACCTTAACACATCCTGGTTTTAACGGGTAATGTTTTTTGTGTTTATACGCAAACATTGTCTGGAATTAAAAAAGTTTACAAAAACCTGGAGAATGGACATAAGTACTAAAATGACTTACCTCGGTGAAGTTTCACTATTTGAAGACTTAGCTGAGAATGAATTAGTTGAACTGGCAGAATTGACTTCGGTCAAAGATTAT
Organism: Saprospiraceae bacterium; assembly: GCA_013001975.1. GTDB lineage: Bacteria > Bacteroidota > Bacteroidia > Chitinophagales > Saprospiraceae > RFSX01. Next base: position 6,948 of record JABDKX010000196.1, read on the forward strand.
TCTAAGCATCAAATTATTTACCGAGTAGACGACCCAGCAGAATCAGTGCACATATTGGTGAATGGTGTGGTCAAGATTGTTTCGAAATCTCATGAAGGCAGAGAAGTGATTAAAACGATTATTCATCCCAAATCTTTGTTCGGATTTGAATATTTGTCTTTAAACGGCATAAGATCTAATACGGCTAAGTCTGTAGACAAGAATGTTATTTGTCTGCAAATCAGATCTGAGGATATGAAAAATTATTTGAAAAATAATTGGGATCTGACTCAGAAATTTATGCGCATGTTAGGCACAAGATTAATGTATGTTGAACGTCGGTTCGAATCTTTAGTCTTTAAGGATGCTAGAGAAAGAATCATAGATTTTCTTAAAGACAACGCACGAATCAATGGTCGTCAAGTTGGTTTAGAAATGCTGGTAAAGCACAGCTTGACACAACAAGATATTGCAAATTTTACTGGAACGTCCAGACAAACAGTCACTTATGTCTTAAATGACTTAAAAAGACAAAATCAAATTTACTTTAAAAGAAAAAGTATTTTGATTAGAGATATTGCCAGTCTTTGCTAAGAGAAATAGCCTTATTTGCTAAGGAATTAAAATAAAATTAGAATGGTATCATTTTTTGGTGCCATTCTCTTTTATTTATTAGAAATAGAGTTTACATTTGCAGCCGCTTTAATGTGGTTGGAAATGCTGACTTTTATTTAAAGCAACAGGAAGAATGGCAGAGCTGGTTTAATGCACTGGTCTTGAAAACCAGCGTACGGCAACGTACCGGGGGTTCGAATCCCTCTTCTTCCGCTCAAAAAAAAGAGATGCTAAGTTTTAGTGTCTCTTTTTTTGTTTTGTAAGCCTGTTATGAAAAGAAGCTGGCACGCCTCTTTCTTATTTGAATCCTTGAGAGGTCAAAGACCTTCAAGGCGGTATACTTCCAAGTTCAATATTTTCCATATTATTTAGAGCAAAACTTCTCCGCCACAAATGTTCCGATAGCTATCGGATGAACCTCTTGCGGAATACTTGCATTTCAGTCTATTGTATTATATTTAAATCACTATCTGAACTAATATATCTTTTAAATAAAATTAGCGCATGAATAATATTGATAAATCAATGATCAATCAGAAAGTGTTTGATCTTTATGATGACTATGCACATAATCGAATTGACAGACGATCTTTTATGGAAAAATTATCAGATTATGCAGTAGGAGGGTTGACCATTGCTTCTCTTTTAAATTGTGTAATGCCCAACTACTTGGAAATTCAAATTGAAAAAGACGACCCCAGATTAATCTCAGATTATATTACTTACAATTCTGAAAAAGGTGGAGGAGAAATCAAGGGTTTACTTTCTTATCCAGTAAAAGAAAAAAAGAAATTGCCAGGCATTATTGTCGTGCATGAAAACAGAGGATTAAATCCACATATTGAAGATGTAGGCAGACGCGCAGCCTTGCCAGGTTTTATTTCATTGGCTCCTGATGCGTTGACACCTCTAGGTGGATATCCAGGAAACGATGACGATGGCAGAGCTTTGCAAAAACAACGAAGCAAAGATGAGATGCTGGAAGATTTTATCGCCGCATTTGATTACTTAAAACAGCACTCTAAATGCAGTGGTAAGGTCGGTGTTGTCGGCTTTTGCTTCGGAGGTTGGATTTCAAACATGATGGCCGTTCGGGTTCCAGAATTAAAAGCGGCAGTTCCATTTTATGGCGGACAACCCGACGCTGAATTAGTGCCACAAATCCAAGCGCCTTTGCTTCTTCAGTTTGGAGAATTGGATAAAAGAGTTAATAAAGGATGGCCAGATTATGAAGCGGCGTTGAAGAATAACGACAAAGAATATGAAGCTTTTATTTATCCCAATGCGAATCATGGATTTCATAATGACACAACAGGCAGGTATGACAAAGAAATGGCGCAATTGGCATGGAAAAGAACCATTGCTTTTTTTGAAAAACATTTGAGTTAAATAATATGGCTCTTAATTGGGGAATTGTTGGCTTAGGAAAGATTGCAGGCAAGTTTGTCACAGATTTATCGCTTTTAAATGGACAACGCATTGTTGCTGTCGCCTCACGATCTCATGATAAAGCAAAGGAATTCCTTTCGACGCATAATCTTAATGGTAATGCATACGGAAGTTATCAAGCATTGTTTAATGACCCAAATGTTGACATTATTTATATAGCGACACCTCATCATCTCCATTGTCAATTGAGTATCCAGGCTATGGAGTGTGGCAAACATGTATTGTGCGAAAAACCTTTAGGTGTTAATCGATCAGAAGTAAAAAAAATCGTAGAAACGTCTCATCAGACTAAGCGGTTTATGATGGAAGCTTTATGGTCACGATTTAACCCTTCTATCATCAAGGTCAAATCATTAATAGATGCGGGTGAAATTGGAGAGGTTAGCTACATTAATGCTGATTTTTGTCATCTAATGCTAAAGGATGAAAACAGCAGATTATTTAATCCTGAATTAGCAGGTGGTGCACTTTTAGATATCGGTATTTATCCTGTGTTTTTAGCGTATTTAATACTTGGGATGCCACAAACGATCACAGCGAATGGTAACATGTTTAGAACAGGTGTTGATACGCAAACAAGCATGGCATTCAAGTATAAAAATGCAATGGCTACATTATTTTCTAGCTTTGAATCATTCTCAGATATGGTTGCTAAGATATATGGAACGAAGGGCAATATTTATATCAATAAGCGTTGGCATGAAGCAGACGGGTTTGTTATTGAAAAGGACGGTGAAAAAAATATGACAGACTTGCCAATAGTAGGAAAGGGTTATACTTATGAGATTCAAGAATGTGATTATCAAATAGCAAAGGGTAATATTGAAAGCAATCTTTGGTCACATAAAAACAGTTTGGAATTGGTCAGTTTGTTGGATGAAATACGCAATCAGATTGGATTGGTATTTCCGTTCGAGAAGCAGTAAAGGTTAATCGCTTTTATCAATATATTCCTGTAAATAATCTAATATAGGCGTGTATTCTTCGCCTAAAATATCAGCAATATTTGTAGCGGTTTCAATACATTCATTGGTCTTTTGTATGTTACCCATTTTGTAATAAAGTAATGCCAACACATCGTACCTCCAGTAAGTCCCTTCTTCTAAGGAGGACTCGATTTTTTCAATTAAATTGTCATAATCTATTTCCTTTCGATGATATTTTTCTTTTAAAAGTATCCGAATGACGGAGGAGTAGAGTACACTTTCATTGCTGGTTTCTGGATAATTTTCGATTAGTTTAATGGATGAACGTATTGAAGGCCCACGACCCCAAAGAAGATACTTTATTTTGACGAAATCTTGCATTTTTTCATAGCCTTCGATCTTATATCTTTTAAACCATCTCTTTAATGGTTTGTAATCAAACTTAGTTCTCCCACGCTTCTTTTTAAGTGATTTTAGGAATACATGGAAGGCTATATTTTCTTTTAGCCGGATGCTGTCGAAAAGTAAAAAGAACGCTTTGTGATTCTTAGAAACGAATTTTAAATACTTTTTATCAAGTGTAAAATATTCATTAAGCAAAGCCATACAGGTGGGTTCGCCCCATTCTTTTTTATGTTTATCTAAATACTTTTTAGCAAGGTTTTTAGCCGTATACTCGTCTTTATAAATTTTAATGGAATCTATAGCTTGCAAGATATTTGTATGGTCTAAAACACTAGCCAAAGAGTCGATATTTTGCTTTAAAAATCGATTTTGAGATCTGGTCCTGTGTATCAATTCGAGTAGGGAATTAGGGTCTTTATAACCGGATCCACGAATGATAGCATTGCCCCATTTATCCATCACCATTAAAGTTGGGAATATGTGAACTTCATAATCTTTAGCGAAAGTTTTGTTTCTACCAGCATTCATAGAAAGACTGATATAATCATGATTTATTTCACTGATCACCAATGAATCTTTGAATGTTGTTTCTTCCATTTGTTGACATGGAATCGACCAAGAAGTATGTACATAAACAAAAATAAATTTGTCTTCTTGTTGAGCCTTTTTAAGACACTTGGTGAGCGATTTAGAAAATGCAATTTTATCCTTTGATGTGGCTTCATTTATACCAACAGCAAAAATGAAAAGTAAAGAATACAGGATAATATTTAGTTTGCTTTTTGGCAAAGATTAACCTTAAGGGTTTGTAAGAAAAGAATCCATCCAAGCTTTGTATGCATTATTCACAACGACTTCTTCATTGGTAATCAATGGTATTTCGTAAGGATGGTGGCTGTTGATATATTTTATAACTTGATTCTTCTTGTAGATGCTTGTTTTAAAGTAGGCGCCATATTCATCTTCTTCATGAAACTTGCCTTTCCAAATATATTGAGTATCCATTTTAAAGACATTAACGCAGGCTATTAAACCTTCTTCCAGCATAAGTTTACCAATTCGAAGTGCGGAATCTTTAGTGGGAAATGATGAATATATAACACAAATCATAAGTCAATTTTATAAAGATAATATTTCTGACATTTTAATCATATCTGAATCTGGGTCCTTTCTCAAACTGATAGCATCTTTAAAAGGAGATAAAAGCAATTCGTTACTTACAATGCCCAGTGCCTTATCACTGGCTCCGTTCAATAAAGATTCCACCGCTTTGTAACCTAAATGGCTGGCCAAAACGCGATCATTAGCTGTAGGCGAACCGCCTCTCTGTAAGTGACCAATAATGGTTGCTTTTGCATCAATCTGAGGATACATTTCTTTTACCTTATTAGCCAATTCTTGAGCACCTCCATTTTTATTGCCTTCAGCAATAATGACCAAGTTAAATAATTTATTTCGCCTACTCGCTTTTTTTAAATTTTCAACAAAGTCCTCTAAATCCAAATCAACTTCAGGGATAAAAACAGCACTGGCTCCACTTCCAATGGCAGTATGTAAAGCAATATATCCACTATGACGGCCCATTACTTCAATAAAAAATAATCGGTTGTGAGAATCTGCGGTATCACGAATTTTATCAACAGCTTCAACTGCGGTATTTATGGCAGTATCAAAACCAATGGTAAAATCAGTTCCAAAAATATCATTGTCAATCGTCCCTGGAATGCCTACAATTTTAATATCATGTTCCTGTCCAAAAATATGAGCACCCGTATATGTTCCATTGCCACCAATAACGACTAATCCATCAATATCATAAGCGTTCAATGTTTCAAATGCTTTCTTTCTACCTTCAACGGTTCTGAACGCTTCACTTCTTGCTGTTTTTAAGAATGTCCCTCCTCTGTGGATGATGTTGGCAACATTTCTTTTGTTCATCAATTCTATATCACCATTTATCAATCCATCATAGCCTCTACTGATTCCATATACTTGTAAATCATAGTAACTGGCAGTTCTGACTACAGCTCTCACAGCAGCATTCATCCCAGGAGCATCACCTCCTGACGTTAAAACTGCTATTTTCTTTATATTTTCCGACATTTAAACGTTTTAATCTTGTATAAACGGTAAAGTTACGCTTATAATAATAATTTATAAAATCCGCTCTCAGCTTATTGAAAATTCATAATTTCGCCACATAAATGATAGGAATGAAAAAAGTAGCAATTATTGGTGCAGGAACAATGGGAAATGGAATAGCTCATGTCTTTGCCATGAATGGATATAAAGTTTCTTTGGTTGATGTTTCTTCTGAACGCCTTGAACAAGCGATGGAAACAATCGACAAGAATTTGTGGCGAATGGTAGCTAAAGAAAAGATCGATGAAAAAGTGAAAACAGAAGCCATCGAAAACATAGATACTTTTACTGAAATATCTGAAGCGGTATCTGATGTTGATTTGATTGTCGAAGCAGCTACCGAAAACCTAGATCTCAAATTATCTATATTCAAGCAAATGGATAAGTTCAGCAAGGACGATTGTATTTTAGCAAGTAACACCTCATCTATTTCTATCACTAAAATTGCAAGCGTAACAGAACATCCTGAAAATGTAATCGGCATGCATTTCATGAACCCTGTTCCAGTCATGAAATTGGTTGAAGTAATCAAAGGATATCATACAAGTGATGCAGTGACAAAAACGATTATGCAGCTCTCCAAAGATCTCAGTAAAGTACCCACTGAGGTTAATGATTATCCTGGGTTTGTTGCCAATAGAATATTAATGCCCATGATAAATGAAGCCATTTATACTTTATTTGAAGGCGTGGCTGGCGTTGAAGAAATTGACACCGTCATGAAGTTGGGAATGGCTCATCCGATGGGTCCTCTACAATTGGCAGACTTTATAGGTTTGGATGTTTGTCTCGCTATTTTAAATGTATTACACGAAGGGTTAGGAAATCCAAAATACGCGCCATGTCCTCTTCTTGTAAATATGGTCACTGCTAAAAATTTAGGAAGAAAATCAGGTGAAGGATTTTATAAGTACTCGGAAGGATCTAAAGACATGGTTGTTTCGCCTTCGTTTGCTTAATAGATATTTATTTTTATTTAAAAAGTGGGAATTATTCTGATTAGAGTCTCTACTCATCAAACCAATCATCCAAAAAAATCTCTGCTTTAAATTCATCGATTTCTCGGCGTTCTCTTTTGGTTGGTCGGCCCATGCCTTTTTCTCTTCTTTCTGCAGGCGCTTTTCCGATAAACCAATTTTTAAACTTATTGAGTTCGTCTAATGGTGTTAGGTTTTCGTAACAAGGCGCTGCTAAGGTTGCCGAGACACGTTTAGGAATCAACTCTTTAATAAGAAAAGTCAACTCGAATCCATCCTTTTTGACGTGGATAATATTGTCTGTTGAAATGAGAGACGATGCTTTTAGTTTTTGATCATCGATTTTTATGGCGCCTTTCTTACAAGCATTGGTCGCTTTTGTTCGTGACTTAAAAATACGAACATTCCAAAGCCACTTATCGATACGCATTTTATCAGTCGGCATTTTTATAATCGAAGTTAGGGGCTGCTTTTAAAATAGGGTATTCCATATTGAGTGACTCTAATTTTTCCAATACTTTTTGAGCAACAAAATAATTACGATACCACCTTTGATCAGCAGGGACTGGAATCCACGGAATCTTACTTTTGTTCAATACATTTTCATAAGCATCCATGTACTTGGACCATAATTTTCTTTGTTCCCAATCACCATCATTATGCTTATAATTTTTTTCTGGAATCTCAATACGTTCTATCAATTTTTCCTTTTGTCTTTCATATGAAAGATTTAAGAAAAACTTCATGACAATCGTATCATTATCTTTTTCTAGCAATTCTTCGAAAGCATTGATGGCATTTATTCTCATGTCAACACGTTCTTCATCTATCCAATTATGAACACGTTGAATCAAAACATCTTCATAATGAGAACGCACAAATATTTTTATCTCTCCTTTGGCCGGTGTTTGCTTGTGACATCTCCATAAAAAGTCATGGGCAAATTCTTCATCTGTAGGCTTTTTAAAAGAATAAGCACTCACCATAGTTGGACTTACTTTACTGAACACATTTCTTGAGACGCCATCTTTACCACTGGAATCCATACCTTGTAAAACAACCAAAAGACTGTGTTTTTTATTGGCATACATCTTTGTTGCCAACTCTTTAATTTTATCAGCTAATTTGGCGACTTCTTTCTTTATTACTTTCTTTTCTACATCTTTTGGAGCGCGAGTTGGCAGATCGCTTAATTTTATTTTAGACATTTGAGTGGATTAAGTTTTAGATGTTCATTTTCTTTCTTTTCACTAAGTAGGCTTCAAGAATTGGCGTAAATCCCTCTCGAATATTAGTGTCGATAAAGTCAATTCTATATTGCAGACATTTCATTTTAAGTTCTTTTTTAAAGCTTGCCACTTTTTCTTGATAATATTCTCTGACCTGATTACTCTGAAGTTTAATGCGCTCACCAGACTCCATGTCGATAAATTCGTGAGGTCGATTATCAAACTCAAAATTTTCTTCCAAGTGATGGTCGGTTACATGAAAGAGAATAACTTCATGTTTATTATATTTTAAGTGCTGGAGTGCCGAGAATAAACTATCAGTATCATCGGTGTTATCAAACATATCACTGAAAATAATGACCAAAGATCTTTTATGAATGCTGTCAGCGATTTGATGTAATGTATCTACAACACTTGTTTTTTTATTGTCAACTTCATCGTCGATTAGCTGGTCGAGATAAGATAATAATAACCTGTAGTGTGATGTACTAGATTTTGCTTTCGTGTGAATGTTGACTGTTTCATCAAACAAACTCAAGCCGTAGGCATCTCTTTGTCTTTTTAAAAGATTCATCAAGGATGCGGCTGCCAATGCACTGTATTGCAATTTGTTTAATTCGTTTCCAGATCTTTTCTTAGGAAAGTACATCGATGAAGAGGTATCGATTACAATTTGTGCTCGTAAGTTTGTTTCCTCTTCAAACTTTTTAACGAACATTTTGTCCGTTCTAGCGTAAACTTTCCAATCGATGTTCTTCGTAGCTTCTCCTGGATTATAAATACGGTGTTCAGCAAATTCGACTGAAAAACCATGGAATGGACTTTTATGTAAGCCAATTATGAATCCTTCAACCACTTGTTTGGCAAGCAGCTCTAAATTTTCAATTTGCTTAAGATCAAAGTTTTCAAAAAATCCTGCCATGTATTCGACTAAATATATTTATAATTGAAAAAGCCCCTAGTCTAAACGTCTAAGGGCCTGTAATATCTTATTTTTTTAAGCTTTATTTACATGTGAGCAGCCATTTTTTGCTCTAGAACAGCTTTAGTTGTCGCTCCTACATGTTTTTCAACTACTTCACCATTTTTTATTAGTAAAATAGTTGGGATGCTTCTAACGCCATATTTCATTGAAACACCTGAGTGGTGGTCAACATTAACTTTGCCTATAACAGCTTTTCCGTCATATTCTTTTGCTAAATCGTCGATAATTGGAGATACCATTCTGCAAGGACCACACCATTCAGCCCAAAAGTCAACGACTACTAATTTGTCAGTTTCTAAAGCCGCTTCTTGAAAGTTTGCATCAGTAAATTCAAATGCCATATTGTATTGTTTTAATTTCTAATTTAAATAATGTGTAATATATTTATGTATATCATCAATCTGCTAACAGAGAGAGATATTAAAAAGTTCTCACAAATGTACAAATGTGAATTGGAATAGAATAAAAGTCGGGGGTATAACATTAGGAATCGTTTTAATATTTAACTGGATTTTTTCTAAATCGCCGATAATTTTTGATTATTTGTACTTCAAATCTATATTTCAAGCATTCCGAGGCCTTCACGACTTTACTTTGGGCTTTCTACCAATTCCTTCACTTTACATAATTGCCCCTGTTTTTATAGGCTATTTTTTCTATAAAAAGAAAGATTTTAAATATTGGATATTAGAGTCCATCGGTGCATGTTTGATCTGGATCGTTGTCTTTTTCTATATTACCTGGGGATTTAATTATCAGCAGCCACACATTGGGAAAATGCTCAATCTGCCATCTGTAAAAGTTGACAGTGTCTATATATCCCAAACTTTTCGCGACCAAACGAAGATATTGGATTCAATGCTTACAAATTTGACGATTGAAGCTCCTACTGATATTATCAAATTAGAAAATGAAACCCGTATTCTTCAAGAAGACCTTCTGACAAAATGGAAGATTCCAACCATCGGAAGAGTGCGTGTCCGATCCTTGTTTGGCGGAAGCCTATTGCATATAAGAACATCTGGTATTTATATTCCGCATGCATTTGAAGGTCATTTGGACAGTGGCATTTATCCGTTGCAATATCCTTTTACTCTCGCTCATGAAATGGCGCACGGATATGGATTTACCGATGAGAGTGTTTGTAATTTCGTTTCTTATCTAACTTGCCTAAAATCTTCAAATCCAACAGTCAGATTCAGCGCGGAGTTGGCTTATTGGCGATATCTTGTAGGATATTATAAATATTTTCACAGGGAAGTTTGGAAGGAAGAGTATCAGAATTTAAATCCTAAATTGAAATACCATTTGGATGAAATATCTAATCATGTAGAACGATATAAAGATTGGATGCCTAAATACCGAGATGTTATTTATGATAAATATTTGAAATCACACGGTGTGAAAGCTGGCATTCGAAGTTACAACCAAATGATATTATTAATTGCAGCTTATCGCCAAATGGAGGACACTACTTCTGTCTCAACTGAGGGTGATAATCACCAGTAAGTCCCTTCACTTCTGCCGTTCTAATTTTATGATTTAAATGAATGACAGGTGCGACATCATCAGTGGTAAAGCCATGACCATCAATTATTTGTTTATAGCTTTTTGTGTGCAAATCTTCAAAGCCATCACTGAATTCTAAAAGTTTGTTATCAATGACAAGACTTCGGTGCGTTCTGTGGTTTTCACTTACAGAAGAAGCTGGCAGATCAGCTGCATCAACACTTAAAAACCACCTGATATTGGCTCGGGTAAGTTGAAGGAAACCACCTGCATATTTTGACGTATGTGCATGGACAATGTTTTGTTGACACTCACCAAAAATCCAAAGAAGCATATCAAAAAAATGAACGCCTATGTTACTGGTTATACCACCTGATTTACTTGGTTCACCCTTCCATGATATGTGATACCAAGGACCACGAGAAGTCACATAATTCAGATCTACATCATATGTCTTATCTGGATTTGATTCAACCTCATTTTTTAATGCGACTATGGTTGGATGTAGTCTTAATTGAAGAATATTGTAAATGTTTTTTGTGCTTTTACTTTCAGCATTTTGTAAATATTCAAGATTCCATGGATTCAGGACCAAAGGTTTCTCACAAATGGCATCACAGTTATTATTTAAAGCAAACCTACAATGTGTGTCATGATGATGATTGGGTGAACATATAGACATATAATCTATAGGATCATCTTGTTGTGTTTTATAAACAAACCTTTCAAAACGTTCAAAACTTGTGAAGAAGCTGACATCGGAAAAATATCTGTCAAGTATACCCACACTATCATTAGGATCAACGGCAGCTAATAGTAAACCTTTGTTTTCTTTTATAGCTTTCATATGCTTAGGAGCTACATAACCTGCAGCACCTATAATTCCGAATTTTAATTTGGATTCCATGCGATAAAAGTAATTTTTAAATTTTACTTACTTGGTCATTCTCTAATATGTATTTATCTCCACTTAATAAACAAGTCGCTTTTCCATCAACAAATTCTAACGATTCACCATGAGCACTCATCCAACCTATTCTTTTAGCAGGATTCCCTACGACCAATTCGTAGTCCTTAATATCTTTAGTCACAACTGTGCCTGCTCCGATAAATGCATGTTGTCCTATATGCACACCACAAACAATAGTTGCATTGGCACCAATTGTTGCACCTTGAGAAACGGTTGTTTTTTCATATTGCCCACGTCTGTTGACTTCACTTCTGGGATTAATGACATTGGTGAAAACCATGGATGGTCCAAGGAAAACATTATCTTCTATAATTACGCCTTGATAGACAGAAACATTATTTTGAATCTTAACATTATTTCCTAAACTGATATCTTTTCCTATAAATACGTTTTGACCCAGATTACAGTTTTTTCCTAATTTACAACCTGGCATCAAATGGCAAAAATGCCAAATCTTACTGCCTTCGCCTATGGTGACATTGTCATCTATGTAGGCACTTTCATGCACAAAGTATGATGTGTTATTTTTATGATCTGCCATTAAAAAAATCAATTACGTGATGAGTAATTACTTGTTGTGTTTTTTCGTCTAAATGACTGTGCATGGGTAATGAAATGACCTCTTTGCAAAGCAATTCTGTATTTGGCAGAAAATAGTTTTCATTAACGTATTGACTATATGCCTTTTGTTTGTAAAGTGGGATAGGGTAGTAAATGCCAAATGGAATATTATTATTTCTCAGATGATCTGCCAATTCATCTCGGCTCCCATCAGTAATTCTAAGCGTATATTGGTGATAAACATGATCACTGTAATCAGCTTCAATAGGTGTGATAATATGATCTAAAGATTCGAAACTGTCATTGTATCGATAAGCTGCTTTTCTTCTAGCATTATTGTAGCTGTCTAAGTATTTTAGTTTGACATCAAGCACAGCTGCCTGAATAGCATCTAGCCTGGAGTTACATCCGATGATATCATGATGGTATTTAATCTTTTCTCCGTGATTACCTACTTGTCGAATACGCTCCGCTAATGCGTCATCATTAGTGAAAATTGCCCCACCATCACCATAGCAACCTAAATTTTTAGAAGGAAAGAAAGAAGTGCAACCGATATGTCCTATTGTGCCTGATTTAGCTTGTATCGATTTTCCATTATATGAAGATCCGATTGCTTGTGCATTGTCTTCAATGACAAATAAATTATGTTTTTCTGCAAATGCCATAACATCTTCCATGTTGCTGCATTGTCCAAATAAGTGAACAGGAATTATCGCTTTTGTCCGTTCAGTTATTATTTTGTCTAAACCTTCAAGTGAAATCTCGAATGTATCTAAGGTCACATCGACCATGATTGGTTTTAGATTTAATAAGGCGATGATTTCAGCTGTAGCCGCGTAGGTAAAACACGGAACAATTATTTCATCTCCAGGTTGGATGCCAAGTGCCATGACGGCAATTTGTAGAGCATCTGTTCCATTTCCGCAGCCGATGACATTTTTCACTTCAAGGTATTGCGCCAAATTGTTTTCAAATTGAGTAACCTTAGGACCCTTTATAAAATAACATGAGTCTATGACGCTTTGAATCTCAGCATCAATTTCTGCTTTTATATCTTGATACTGACTTTTTAAATCTACCATTTGAATGGGCCGTGACGTGGTATCTATCATTGGGTTACTATCCTTTGTATTTATAGTGTTTGACAAGATCAAACATTTACACTGTAAAGAAATTCATTTTAATAGATATATATTGTATAAATCACCATCTTATTTTCGTTATGGATTCATGCGTACGTTGAAGTCACACATCGGAACTGAAATATTATAAGAATTATACATATATAATTTTTATATACTTGTTATTAGCCTTATTTTGCACTTTATACGTCAATATTACAGACCAAAATAGATAAATTGGATACAAAATCTTCTAGTTTAAGGGTAATTCAGATTATATCTGTCATTTTTGCAGCTATATGGATTATTGCCGTTGGCTTAGATTATTTTAATAAGCATCCCAATTATTACGTATCATTCCAATATTTTAAATACCCCAAACTTGCTTTATTTGTAGTTTCTACAATTTTGATTCTCATTTGGCATTATCATTATGACAAACGCACATCGTGGAAAATTCCCGTTTCAGGATTAACTATAGGGATTTTAGGATTTATATTTTCTGCTTCAATTGCCTTTGCGCACAAGGATTATAGTTTTACTGATACCTCTATGACTCAAGTTTTTAGTCATTTAGGTTGGACGTGGTCCATCATCGCGTTCCTCTGGGCTATATTTATGATCTTGCACAGTTTCGGGCAATACTTATTCAGAATGGTTTTGAAAAAGCATCTTGAAGAAAATATGTTACTGAATATTGCTTTTGGAATTATGGCATTTGTTTTTGTTTTATTTACTGTTGGGGTATTTAAAGCACTTTCGCCTAATGCTGTTTTATTTATTTTATTTGTTTTTGCTTTGCCAAATTTATTTGACTTGGTGAAATCATTCAAAAGCGTTTTGTTCAAGCCTATCGATATTTCAACATTCAATCCGATTGGTATTTTTGCATTTGCATTTATTGTTTTCTTTTTAATACTCAATTTTCAATCATCCATTGGACCATTTCCTACTGGTTTTGATTCAAGAAATTTTTATATAAATATTTCAAAATTAATTTCTGATAATGGCAGCTTAGTAACTGGCTTCCAACCATATAATTGGTCTATTTTTATGGCTGCGGGCTTTTTACTTTTTGATACTGTGGAATTGTCTTTAGCGATATCTTTTATTCCTGTGGTATTGGTCTTGATGGCTTCTTATCAATTGGGTAATAAATTGTTGAAAATTGATGGAAACAAATTGATGCTTGTTCTAGCTGTTTTTATCGTCACTCCAGCTATAACCAACCAAATGACTGTTGAGTTGAAAGCCGACTTTGGCATGCTCTTCTTTCAAGTTCTAATTCTTTATTATGCCATTCAATTTTTTGTAAAAATTGAAAATCTCACTTATGGACACGGTGTTAAGACAAACGTGAAATTGTTGATGCCTTTGATAGTGCTCATTGGAGTTTTATCTGGTTTTGCTTTGGGTATTAAAATGATAAACATGTTCTTGGTCTTTGCTTTGCTGATTCTACTATGGTGGGACTCAAAAAATAAAGTTGCTGTTTTAGGCATTCTATGCTTCTCATTAACTCTGTTTCTACTGACAGGTATTGATGACTTAAGTGGATTGAGTAAATACCATCTTGGGTCTGATGTCATCAAATATGGTTTATTGTTAGTCGCATTGGTTGCGTTGATTTACAGCTTTATTAAGTTTTATCAAAGAACAACCTTAAGGCTTGTTGTTACAACGATATACTTATTCATTACTGGATTAATGATTGTTCCTTGGATGATTAAAAACTATTCTGAGACAAAATCATTAGATCCGAATTCATTGATGATGGGTAAAGAACCTGGACCTAATAAGACATTGAATCAAATGATAAGAAAGTATGAGCGGAGCAAGAAAAATTAGTGTGTTTAAAAATATATCCTTGATAAAAATTGCCAAAATATTAGTCATTTTTTGCTTAGTAAGTTTTGTATCCGAAAGTTATGTGACTGCTCAATCAAATGAAAATGTAAATTTGATTCAAGGCGACAGTAAAAGGGAGGAAATTCAAAGATATTTTGGCTATGAACTGTTGTTGTACAGGTATTTAAGTTTACCTTATGATGTTTCGATAAACGTTAATCAACAAGGTGACTTTGTGGATGTTGGCTTGATTTTTATTATTTTCTTTCCGCTAATTTTGCTCATCAATGTGTCAAGGAAAAAATTATGGACACTATTGGCAATATTCTATTTTACGTTTACTTGGATTATATCAACAGCCAATTCGTTTGTCTTTTCCGTTTCAAGTTACCATGTAAAATCTAACGGTGTTGCACTTAATAATTACTTGAACAAGGTAAAGTTTGTAGATGAACCACTTAGTCATTTAGTGGTATACTTATACAAAGCAAGTCTGTTCATTTATCAACCATTTGAAAAAATAGGAAATGCTATTTCTGGAGATAGTGATTATGTAACTTACCCAATAATATTTTCACTATTTATACTGATAAGCTTTTTGTTGCTTAATTATTTCAAAGGTAAAGACAGTACTAAAAAATATTTGTTAGTATTTTTCTGGATTTACAGTTTCTTTTGGCTTTCGTTTTCAGGAGGAATAATTTGGTATGGAAACATTCTGTTGATTCTAGGTTTATTTTCTCTTCTTATATTTATAAATAACATTTCAGAACGGAAAAGATCGTCTCGCTTCTGGTTGGAAAAAGGATTTGTTGTTTTTTGTGTTACTTACATTTTAATAGCTTCTGTTTCTAGAATTTCTGGAATTAAACCGTTTCAACAAGCTGAAAATTTAGGTAAAGGGATTTACAATCCTATCTTCTTTGAATATGGTACAGGTAAAATAGATAAAAAGGAATCTCTTAATAAAATTTATGGAGATGTCAGTGGCGCTTTTGATCAAATAAACTCAGATAAAAAATCATTGATTTGGAGAGTCGGTACTACTTTTAATTATTTTATAAAGAATAATAACAGCCGGGTTATCTTGGACAACCAACTTGGGCTGTTTATGAATGTGCGTAAGCGCTATCAGGAGAACTCAGAATTGATTGGCTTTTTTAAAGCAAATAAGATTAAATATTTGTTGATTGATTTAAACACAGCTACTATTGATAATACCCCAAACAAGACGCTGACCAATAAGTATAGGCAGTTGTTAATATTTGTTATCAATAACCCTAATCTAAAGTTGCTTGCTACTGATCGTGTAGTTGGTAATAAAGATGAAACAGGCAAAATGAAGTATACCAGAGATTTTTATGGTGAAGTTGTACACCAATTTGGTAGATATGCCATTTACGAAATAATCTAGATTCCAAGTATGGTCAAAATTATTACGTTTTTAAAAGAACGAAAGATTATAGCTGGCTTAATTGCCCTAACTTTTTATGTTCTTGTCGTTTCTCAACACCTCGAATTTGGCAAATTTTTAGCCAAGACATTAGACAAGCCTTTAGGTCGTGAAACTTATAATTTAATCGTATTAAGCGGAAGTATTTTTTTACTTATAGCTTTCCTATTTTGGTTTTATAAAGGCTGGAAACAACTGCCAAAGACTGACCAAAATAGGCTTCTTAAATATGTGTTGTTTTCTATAGTTTTTATTGTCATCGCTTTAAAAGTCATTATCGTTGTAAACGTTGAGTTGATTCATATATTACAATATGCAATAATGGCGATTCTTTTATTTCCATTGATTGGACATTATAATGAAACGCTCTTTTGGACAAATGTTCTCGGTGCTTTAGACGAACTTTATCAATACATTTATTTGTCACCTGAAAAAGCTGATTATTTCGATTTTAACGATGTTATAATAAATTTGTTGGGTGTTGCATTGGGACTCATAATCCTCAGATCTAAAGGTATTCTTGGTTTTCGTAAGGTACCAAAAGGAGTAAAATCGCCACGATTTATTGCTTTGTCTATAACCGCTTTAATTATTGGAATTCTGTTTTTAATAGAACAACTTACGATATACCCAAGTGCTTATGATCATCCTGTTTTATTCGAATTTATTCGTGATTTTAAGCCAGGATTTTGGCGAATTGTACATCCAAATGTCAATTTTCACGTCGTTCAACCGTTAGAAGGAATGATAATTCTCGTACTGTTATTTGCTTTTTATACAGGAATTGAGGGCAAAATCAGTGAAAACACCCATAAATAGAAGTGATGTCGGTGGTTTTTTATCCACAAAATGCTTAATTTTGGGGATCATGGATTTCATTACGTCACCATCAAAGATCTTTATAATCATTCCTGCCAAGGATGAAGAAAGATTTATAGGTAATGTTATTCAATCTACACTAGATATTGGATTTAAGAATATTGTTGTTGTTAATGACAACAGTTCAGATCGTACAAAAGAAATTGTTCTTTCCTTTAAGGATAAAGAAAATGTTGTAGTTATCGATCACATCATAAATTTAGGTCCTGGTGCTGCTACTAAGACAGGCATTGATTATGCCATTAATTCTGGGGCTGAATATATAGCGACCATGGATGCTGATTTTCAACACAATCCTGAGGACTTAATTCCTTTGATTAAATGTATTGAGGAAAAAGACGTTGATTTGGTTATCGGTTCTCGTTTTTTAAAGAAAAATAGAATTCCAATTTCTAGAATACTTTTTAACATCGTTGGAAATATTATTAATTTCTTTGTGACAGGACTCGTTATATCTGATTCTCAATCAGGCATGAAAATTATGTCTAAACGCTTTGCAGAAAACTTGACAATTACTTATAACGGATTTGAGTTTTGCATTGAAATTATTAAAAATGCAAAGATCAATAAAAGTAACGTTTACGAATATCCGATTGATGTTTCTTATACAAAAGAAACAATGGAAAAAGGACAAAATATATTCAGCGGATTTAGTATGCTGGGTAAGTTGATGAATCCTTTCAAAAATTAGAACTCAACTTATTTCTTCTCACCTTTAAAGTGATCATCTTTATACTTGAACAATATATTGAAGCTTGTCAAACTTCCATAAATTCTTGTGATATACTGTTGTAAATTTACTTTTTCTTCATCTGTTAAGCCACTACTGTTTATACGTTGTTCCATGACACGTATGCGATCTCTGATCATTACAATCTTATGAAAAAAAGTATCAATTGGCATGTCTTTTGACTTGAGACCATCATCGTATGGCTTAAGAATCAATGTACCATTTACCCATTTGTCGCCTAATTCAACATTTTCTTTTAAGCCGTTGTAGGTTCTCAAGATGCGCATCAAAGATTTTTCCGCTTCACTAAAGCTGATGTTATTTTCAGCAGGAATGGCTTCAATAATTTCCCATGAATCATATTCCTTTCCTACTAATTTGACACCGTAGGTCATAAATACAGCTTTATAAGCTGCTACATCAAGTCCAATGATAACACCATCTCCATAAGCAGGATGTTTAACTCTAGATCCTACACCTAACAAATTATTTGATTCACTCATATTTTTATAAAATTGTTCGTTTGAAAACCTTTTTGATCTTCAAATATAATATAGTAAATCCCAATTGGAAAGTTAGAGACGTCAATTTTATTGTCAGACTTGCTATTATATTTTCCTGAGTACAGCGCCACACCAAAATGATTATATATAGTCAATTTACCATTTAGACGAGAAGATGACTTGATGTTAACATAATCAGAAACAGGATTAGGGAAAGTTGAAAATTGAGGTTTGTCTGACATTGCCGCGTTGCTGCTTATATGTGTTAAATTAAAGTCCCAAATTCCTCTTCCATATGTGCCGAAACGAACGATATCTTGCTTATCTATATACTCAACACTCCAATAGGTTTGATTTGGTGCAATGCCTTTGTCTAGCTCAAACCATTTGTCTTCTTCGAAAATAAACACATATGGACCAGCTTCAGTTGCTGCAAATAGAAAATCTTCGTCGGGATCCATAACCAAATCATGTATCGTTGTTGGAGGTAAATTTTGTTGGATTGATACGAAGGATTCTCCACCATTTATAGATTTAAAAATTGGCGAATTGCTATATCCAGAACCACCAAAAAACAATAACTGACTATTTTTCTGTGAGCAAAGTATTTTGTTGCCGTATAAATAGTGAGAACCTGTCAAACCGTTCATTTTTTCTTCAAATGATTCCCCTCTATTTTTTGTCACATAAAACTTACCTGTACTCGTAGCAGCATAAACGATGTTATCATTAAAATTATTAACAGCAAGGCTGGAAAGTGTTCCGCCACTTACACTAAAGTCAAATGGCCATTGATAGGCGTTCATGTTGCCTAAGTCTTCAATTTTTAACTCTATTATATGAGAGCCTATACTCTGTTGAAAACCACCTCCTGCAAGCAATACACTGTTCTGATGGTATGGAGAAGGAATTATTGGTGGCAGCCAAACATCATTGTTAATTGATTCTAAGAAATAGCTGTTGTTTGGAAAATTAGATTTAGTCGGGTCATCATAGTGTAGGACTAATCCACCAGGAAAAACAGTCCACATGCTTATGCCATTGTTTGTAAATTGAATATGACCAAAATCACCGCTAAACATCTGTGTGAAATTTGAAGTCCCTTCTCCAAAATCTATTGTTCTTTGTATTCCTTGATCTTGAGAACCTGCAAAGATATATCTTGAATCTCTTGGATACGTTTTAACGCTGTAATATTGGCTAACGTTTAGGTTATTCATTCCAATGTTACTGAAGTTCTGACCGCCATCATAAGAAATGCTTAAACCACCATGATTTGCTACGACAATAAAACTGGTTTGGCCGTTATGATATTCTGCAATATGCATAATATCAGCATGTAATTTGACAGACGGATTGTCATAATATTCAATCCAATCGTTTACTTTTTCCCAACTTAAACCAGAATTGTGGCTTCTGTAAGCTTCTACATTAGGCATTAAAATTTTTGAAGGATAGTATTGAGAAATAAATAATCCATCTTGCCATGGTGTAACTGGTAAGGTTGAAAGGGTAGTCCAAGTTTCTCCAAAATTACTAGATTTCAAAAGCTTGTTGTTTTTATTAAAAGCCATCAAGTCATTGTTACTTGGATGAACATTTAAATTGACCTCACCAAGAAATCCAAAGTCTATGGTTGAATTGGCGTTCACTAAATCAAGTTTTTGAGATACATCTTCCCATTGATAAATTTTAGACCTTACATTTGATGATTGCTCAATTATAAATAAGTCGGATGTGCTTACGTTAGCAGCAAGTGTGATCTCTCTAAGGTGCGTAGTATTAAAATTTCTTATGTTGAAAAATGACATTCCATAATTTGAAGAATGGTAAAGACTTATGTTATCATTTTCACTTTCTTGAGCCAAATAAAATATGTCGTCACCATTATTAATTTTAATTGGTGATTTTGTAAGCAGTGAATTTATATTTGTAAAGCCAAACGACTTAACCCATTGTCCCTCACTGATGTCCATATAATATGGAATGCCGTTAATGGCCGCAATTATTCTTGATTCACCAATGTTATTTTCAGTAATTATGAGAAACCGATTATCAAACCTCAATTCTTGATTGACGACTTCCCATGACAATCCATCGATTGATCCTTTCCACAATGATCCGCCAGAAGAAAGTGCATACAATTTATTATTTAGGTTATCAAAAGCTGTATGGGTAATACTGCCAGCTAGGTTATTACTGCCTCTTTCATGCCATTGCCCAATGAGTGTGCCATCAGCAATATTAATGACGTCATTAGATTTTGATTCTAATCTGGTGTATTGGTTGTAATATTTATTTAATGCTGTTTCTGCTTCAATACTTTTCCAGTTTGTTCCAGGTGCACATTTGTGAAGATTATTCAACCACTGTTTTTTATTCAGCTTTTCTTTAACTTCTTCCATGTCTTCTTTGACATAGGTAGATTCAGTAGGTTGGAGGTGTGTCATTCCCTCATTTCTTTCATTTGAAAAGAGAATGCAAACAAGCATTAAGCTTGTGAAGACTGATATATATGCAAATGTTTTAATTGCTGGTCGTTGTTTGTTTGTAATTATCGTCCCAATTTTTCACATTAGGATCAGATACTTTTCCTATCGACTTTCCGACTACCATTGCTACCGTAGCGTCACCTGTAACATTGATAACAGTTCTCATCATATCAAGCGGCCTGTCAACAGCAAAAATTAACGCTAAGCCTACCATAAGTGTTTCCTTTGGTACACCCAGAGTATCTAAAACAATCACCAACATGACCATGCCTGCTCCAGGAACGGCTGCAGAACCAATAGAAGCCATTAATGCAGTCAATACAATAGTTAGTTGGTCAGCTAACGTTAACTCAAAATCTAACGCTTGGCAAATGAAAACCGCTGCCACAGCTTGGTATAAACTTGTCCCATCCATATTGATCGTTGCACCAACTGGACAAACAAAACTGGTGACTTCTTTGTCAACACCCAAATGCTCTTCAACACGCTCCATAGTCACTGGTAAAGTGGCTGCTGATGAACTGGTTGAAAACGCTAAAAGTTGAGCAGGGCTGATGCCTTTGAAAAAGAAAGCAGGTTTTTTGCCAACATAAAAGTATACAGCAAGTACATAAAACCCAATCATTAAAAGTAATCCAGCAACGACTGTGCCCGCATATTGCGCAAGCGCAACAAATATGTCTCCATTTGTTGTACTGACAATCAAGGATGCTAAAAGTGCAAATACAGCATAAGGTGCGATCAACATGATGAGATCAATCATCTTCATAATCACTTCATTCAAACTATCAAAAAAATCCTTTAAAGGTTTCGCTTGAGCTGGTGTGACCAACAATAAACTGATTCCCAGTAATACAGTGAAAAATATTACTTGGAGCATGTTTCTATTATCACTTGCAGCAAAAAACAAATTTTCTGGAACCATGTCTTCAATAAACTGTAATGGTCCTGCTTCTTTTTGTGAAATGGCAGAGTCAACTCTTTTGGCCGCATCTGCATTATAACTGCTGCTTAATTCGGCTACAGTTTCTTGCGAGATGCTGTTACCAGGTTGAATAATATTAACTAATGTTAATCCAATTGTTATTGCAATAATCGTTGTTATTATATAAATTCCGATGGTTCTAATTCCAATTCTAGAAAATTTTGAAATATCCTTCAGATCAGAAATTCCTTTGATAAGACTGGCAATAATTAAAGGAATTGCAATCAGTTTTAATAATTTTATAAAAATGGTACCAAATGGTTTAATCCAGTCCAACACAAATTGCTGAGCACCCATTTTACTGGCGACCATTCCTGCTGCGACTCCGAGAATCATTCCGATAAGTATCTTCCAATGAAGACCTAAATTTTTCATACAAGTGTTTTTGTTAGTTTTTGACTTGCACCAAAATACCACTACTAAAGTACATTTCGTACTTTCAAAAGACATTATTAGCCTTTTTTATATAACTTTTAGGAACTGAATTGCGGATTGGACTAATTTGATTAGCCAATTCAAATATAACACGAAAAAAACTTCTTTTTTAAGTTTTAACCGGAGCTTAACTGATTTAAGGATTATTTAGATTTAATGGCTCTGACCATCTCTCTTTTTTTTGCGGGACCATTTAGAATATCCAATTTATATCCCATGCTTTTGAGTAATCTTTTAAATGCGCCTTGAGTACAATAAGTGACTAGGATGCCATTGGGTTTTAAAATGTCAAACAATTTTTGGTGAAGTTCTTTTTGCCACAGATGAGCTTGACAAGATGGCGCAAATGCATCAAAAAAAATGATGTCAAATTGCTTTCCAAACTTGTGTGCTTGAATATCTCCTTTATATTTTGTTAAGTTAAAATGAGGCGTAATTTTCTGTTGGTTCTCCCAAGGAGATGTATGAAGGTTGGTAAAAAGACTTGGATCATCCTGATTTAAAACTTCGGGATAGTTTAATTTATTATAAATATCAGATACCACAGGATCAGATTCTATGGAGTGATAATCAATTGTGATATCCAGCTTTTGAGATTCTATAATACTTAAATAAGCATTTAATCCTGTTCCAAATCCCATTTCGAATATTGAGATGTCTTTAGAACCTTTATTGTATTTGAAAAATATACCAGCAGAAATGAAAACATGGATGGATTCTTCTATTGCACCATATACAGAATGATAATGTGCTCCAAATTTAGAGGAGAACACAGTATGTGATCCATCATTGGAATTATGGATACTTTGCTCCAATTTTTTATTGATCTATACTAGAAAATGTTTACACAAACGGTAGGAAGTACCTTAAAGTTGTTTGGACAACCGACTCCTTTTTTAGAGCAAGATGCAAATGTTGAAAGCATCAACAAGAATGCACAAACTTTAACAGTGAATTTTAACTTATTTCTTCTCATTATTTTATCCCTTTATAGCTATCTCAACGAATTGAGGTGCAAATATATTATTAATAATTCTTATTAGTTTTGGTTTTTTAATTTATACATGCAAAAGAGATACCATTTAATTGCGATAGGAGGGAGTGTGATGCACAATGTTGCCCTCGATTTGGCTGATTTAGGCAATGAAATAACGGGTTCTGACGATGAAATCTATGAACCATCTAAATCCAGATTATTAAAGAAAGGTCTATTACCTGACAAAATTGGTTGGGATTCTGACCGAATTGATGATTCTATTGATGCCATAATATTGGGAAAACATGCCCGAAACGATAATCCAGAATTGTTAAAAGCTCAGTCTTCGGGAATTCCAATTTATTCGTTTCCTGAATTTGTTGCTTCCAAATCAAAAGCGACAAAACGTGTCTGTATTTCAGGAAGTCACGGCAAAACTTCTACAACTGCCATGATTATGCACGTACTTAAGTATCATGATTACGATTTTGATTACTTAGTAGGCGCTAATCTGGACGGCTTTGATAAAATGGTTAAGTTATCGGATTCAGATATATTGGTCGTTGAAGGGGATGAGTATCCCAGCTCTTGTTTGGATATGAGAGCAAAAATGCTTCATTACAGACCCAATATTGCTGTTATTACAGGTATAGCATGGGATCATGTTAACATTTACAAAACCTATGAAGATTATAAAAATATCTTTCGAGACTTTTTAAATGGCCTTCAAAAAGATGCCATTTGCTTTTTTGATCAAACAGATTCTGATTTGAATAAAATGATGATTAATGAAGTATTCCCTCCAAAGAGACAATCTTACAACAGTTTTGAAACCAATAAAAAAGGGGAAATCATTTATAATGGTCAAGCATTTCCAATCTCAATATTTGGCAATCATAATCTGAAAAACTTAAAGGCAGCTTATCATGTTTGTCAATCTTTAGGGATTGAAAACCATGCATTTTTTGAAGCTATTGCCAATTTTAAAGGTGCAGCCAAACGTTTAGAGTTGATTTTTGAAAGTGAAAGGTTAACCGTTTATAAAGATTTTGCCCATGCGCCATCAAAATGCGAAGCAACAGTCAATGCGGTTAAGGGGAAATATCAAAATAAAAATTTAACAGCTATTCTTGAATTGCATACATTCAGCAGCTTAGATAAATCGTTTATAACTCAATACGCAGAAACAATGTCTAATGCTGACAAAGCTTTTGTTTATTTTGATCCCAATGCCTTAAAAATGAAGCAAATGCCTGATTTAGATCCTGAATTTGTGGCTAAAAGCTTTAAACATCCAAATATTGAGGCAATTGATAATAGTAAAAGGTTAAAAGAAGTGCTGGAATCCATTAAAACTGATGATACGGAAGTATTATTGGTCATGAGTTCAGGCAGTTTGGGTGGTTTTGACTTAACGACCTTTTTTTAATAATAATACTCAATTTTGAATACCTATTTGTTTTGAATGGTTATCTTTGTGCTCAATTTGAAAAAAGCTGAATATGTCTAGAGAGTTAACATTAAGAGATGCTTTAAATGAAGCGATGTCTGAAGAAATGAGAAGAGATGAAAATGTCTTCTTAATGGGAGAAGAAGTCGCTGAATATAATGGTGCTTATAAAGTAAGTAAAGGGATGCTCAAAGAGTTTGGCCCTAAACGTGTTATTGATACACCAATTGCAGAATTAGGCTTTGCTGGAATAGGAGTAGGTGCTGCCATTAACGGCCTCCGACCAATAGTTGAGTTTATGACATGGAACTTCGCAGTCCTAGCTTTTGATCAAATTGTTAACAATGCTGCAAAAACATTATCACAGTCTGCAGGTGAGTTTAAATGTCCAATCGTTTTTCGTGGACCTTCAGGTTCAGCTGGGCAATTAGCACAACAACATTCACAAATGTTTGAAAGTTGGATGGCAAATGTACCTGGATTAAAAGTGATTTCAATTGTTGATCCAAAAGATGCTAAGGGATTACTGAAGTCAGCAATTCGTGAT
Source organism: Saprospiraceae bacterium (assembly GCA_013001975.1). Taxonomy (GTDB): domain Bacteria; phylum Bacteroidota; class Bacteroidia; order Chitinophagales; family Saprospiraceae; genus RFSX01. The sequence goes on from JABDKX010000196.1 coordinate 32,117, forward strand.
GAAGATCCGGTTTGCTTTATGGAGTCAGAGCAATTGTACGGTTACAAAGGATTGGTTCCTGAAGAAGAATACTTGACACCTATTGGAAAAGCCATTGTTAGAAGAGAGGGTAGCGATGTTACTATAGTTTCATTTAACAAAATGATGTTGGTGGCCGAAAAAGCAGCCGAAGAATTAGCTAAAGAAGGTATTTCTGCAGAAGTCATTGACTTAAGAACAATCCGTCCATTGGATCATAAAACAATAGTTGACTCTGTAAAGAAAACAAACCGATTGGTAGTAGTAGACGAATGTTGGCCGTTTGCTGGCGTGTCAGCAGAGATTGCATACGAAATCCAAAAGTATGCATTTGACTATTTGGATGCACCTGTTACAAGAGTTAACAGTGCTGATACATCTTTATCGTATGCACCTACGTTCGTTGAAGAGTATTTACCTAATCCTGCAAAAGTTATTGCCGCGGTTAAAGAAGTGATGTATTCAAGAGTTTAATACTTTTTTTTCAAAATTAATCGGTGGTGATCTGTATGAAGAATTGTAAAATATAACATTTCTCTTACTGAAAGTTTTCCTAATAAAGGATGTGGAATCACATATTTAGATAATGCTTTTTCACTCCATTTTGAAGCGATTCGAATCATCTTGTGTCTTTCAGAATCTAATTTTTCAATAATTGCCGACTTTTGAGCTGCACTTACTATCGGTGGTTGGAAACGTTTTGGTCCTGGTTGTGTGTTTTTAAAAAGTTTAGTTTCATACTTATTGACCAGCGCGTCAAATGTCCTTTCAGGTCTGTTACATGTGCCCCATTTATATCTGAGAAACAATTTGGGCATTTTCATGATGGTATTTACAGGTTTTGTGCTTTGAAGAAGGTGCTGAATATGCTGCCCAGCTGTCCATTTTCCTTCAATGATGACTTCTGAGAATTTGTGCTGAGGATGGTTGTCCAACCAATAGATTAATTTTTCAAAACTTATATTTAACTGCTTGAAGATTTCAGGTTTTTCCATATAGATTACTTTAAGTAACAAAGTATATAATAATTACTAATATAGTTATTAGCAAGAGATAAAACCAGAGGTAACCGCTACATAATTAAGTAACATGACAGTAACTAAAGCTGATAATCAGGATATTATTTTCCAGAAAAGTTTATGCTGAAGTGCCTCCAAAAGTACAGTATACTTTGACAGAATTTGGTGATGATTTTTCACGATAATTAATTGACTTTAACCTTTGGGTAATTGATTAAATGTCGCAGTTTAGTCCTGAAAATAAAGTGAAACTGCAATTCATTTATACATTAAACAAGAAATGCATGACGTCACCATCTTTCACCACGTATTCTTTACCTTCGATAGATAATTTACCTGCATTTTTAACTGCTGCTTCAGACCCATACTCCACAAAGTCATCATAAGCAATAACTTCAGCTCTGATAAACCCTTTTTCAAAATCAGTATGAATGACGCCTGCTGCCGCTGGTGCTTTACTTCCTGCTTTAACGGTCCATGCTCTTACCTCTTTCTCTCCTGCGGTAAAGTAAGTTAACAAATCAAGCAATTTGTAACAAGATAAAATAACCCTGTTGACTCCTGGTTCTTTGAGACCCATTTCCTCAACAAACATCATTTTTTCTTCATATTCCTCTAGTTGAGCAATTTCTTCTTCGATTGCTGCACTTATCAGAATAACTTCTGCATTTTCATCTTTAACCAATTCTTTGAACCTTGTCGTATGTTCATTACCGTTAACGACTGAATTTTCATCGACATTACAAATATAGAGAACCGGTTTGCCAGTCAACAACATCATTTCTTTGACTAAAGCTTGTCCATCTTCATCAAGATCTAAGGCTCTTGCGCATTTACCTTCTTCAAGACCTGCAATAACAGTTTCTGCGACCTCAACCATTTTTTTATCTTTTGGTAATCCTGTCTTGGCTTGTTTTTTTAACTTATCCAAGCGCTTTTCCATCGTTTCCAGATCTTTAAAGATAAGTTCGGTATCGATTATCTCTTTGTCTCGGACAGGGTCAATTGATCCATCAACGTGGATAACATTGTCATTATCAAAACATCTTACAACATGAGCTATGGCATCCACTTCTCGAATGTTGGCTAAAAACTGATTCCCTAACCCTTCTCCTTTACTTGCACCTTTGATAAGTCCAGCGATATCGACTATTTCCACAGTTGTTGGCAGAACCTTTTGTGGATTTACCAACTTGGCTAACTGAGTTAATCTGTCATCAGGCACTGTAATAACCCCAACATTTGGCTCTTTCGTAGCAAAAGGGTAGTTAGCAGCAAGTGCTTTAGCATTTGTTAATGCATTAAATAAGGTGGATTTTCCTACATTGGGTAATCCTACTATTCCGCAATAAAGTGGCATGTTCTCTTTTTTTAAGGCGCAAATATAGAAGTGTTTTATTTACTTTACCATAATTATAAAATCACAGATGAATTTTTTAGCACATTGCTACCTTTCTTGTTCGAATGAAGAATTGCTGATTGGCAATTTTATCACCGATTTTATAAACAAAAAACAAGCAGCTGAATATTATGGTGAAGTCAAGAAGGGCATTGCACTTCACAGGCAAATTGACCAGTTTACAGACGAACATCCAGCCAGTTTGGCTCTCAGGAGAATGTTACGTAAACGTCACGGTAAGTATGCTTCAGTTGTAGTAGATTTGGTTTGGGATTATTTTTTGTGTCAGAATTGGTCACATTTTTCAGGCACTGAATTAAGTGAATTCAGTTCTGAAATGTATCAGATTATCCAAAAGTATCATGATAAGTTGCCTCCTAAATTGCAATCTAGGATACATCGAATGATAGAAGATGATTTTTTATTGGCTTATGTAGATAAAGATCGGATGTCAAAATCTTTATCTTGGATGGACAAAAGAGTGAATTTCCCATCCAATTTTGTCGGAGCATTAAAAGATGTGGAAGAAAATGAAAAGGAGATTCAAAAACTATTTATGCAGTTTTTCCCGGATTTAATAGATTTTGTTGAGCTTCAATGTGCATGTTAGCCGATTTATCCTTCGAAATGAAATGAAATTGATAATGCCCTAGAGAGAATCTTATCGATTACGGTGGATTCTGTTTTAGAGCCGTTAAAGACATGGATATTGCCTAAACTTTGTGAGTATTTAATTTCTGGTGAGAAAATAAAGAATGGGAAAAAGAATTGAACACCTGCTCCGATTTCAAATTGAAAATCATGTGGCGCAATTTTCAATAAATTAACAGACTGATCTTTCCTTGCTCTTGAATTGGATGAAACGTCGTAAGTATATTTTAAACCACCAACTACAAATAGTCTTTTGTCCTTGTAAGGAGCTGATTTAAATCTCATCAGCATAGGTATTTCCAAGAAAACAGATTCGATTCTTTCTGTTAAAAAATCTGAATTAGATTGATTGGGATCATTTGTATAATTGATTCTTCGTTCAGAAAAAGCAAATCCGGGGATAAATCTGAAATCAAAATACTCTCCAATTTTCAAATTGGTAATAATATTGACATGAAGTCCTGGTTTATCTGCACCACTGATAATCCTTATTGAGTCGTGTTGGACCAATTTTCTGGAATTTGATGTGAGATATCCACTGCTGTGTCCACCTAGTGTTAAACCAAAATAAAATGGCTTTTTCTTAAACTCCCAAAAATTGTAGTTTCCTTTTGGTTGCGTTTGACCAAAAGCAGCGCTGTTTGATATAAAAACACCCAAAATCGTGAAAGAGAGAACTTTAACCCAAAACTTATAGCGCATAATTTATAAAATCTGATTTGAAATTACAGTAGACAAAACGATTTGAAAGGTAATGTAGTATGTTTTCTAGCATCAAAAGTCAAATAATTGAGAATACCGTGATTTATTTAGTAAAAACAACAGAAATCAGGCCATTTTGATGCGTTTTTTTACCAAATATTAAAGATGAAAAAATGTATTCAAAAATGCTGTAAATCTTATACAAAATTAAGGTTTTGAGTGGTATATTTTACCTATATTTGCATTCTTTTTAAAGAACAGATTTATAATATATAAATGGCAGAAGATCAGAGGATTATAGAGGTAAATATAGAAGATCAAATGAAATCTTCCTACATAGATTATTCTATGTCGGTTATCGTTTCAAGAGCACTCCCAGATGCGCGGGATGGATTAAAACCAGTTCATCGAAGAATATTGTATGGAATGAATGATTTGGGCTTAGCCTATAACAAGCCTCATAAGAAGTCAGCAAGGGTAGTCGGTGAAGTATTAGGTAAGTATCATCCCCATGGTGATTCTTCAGTATACGATGCGATGATCCGAATGGGACAACCTTGGTCAATGAGGTACCCGTTGGTTGAAATTCAAGGAAATAAAGGTTCAATGGATGGGGATAGTCCAGCTGCGATGAGGTATACAGAAGCACGACTTGAGCGTTTGAGTGACGAATTGTTGGATGATATCAAAAAAGACACCGTTGACTTTAGGCTCAATTTCGATGATTCTTTAGAAGAACCGACCGTTTTACCAGCTAAGTATCCCAACCTTTTGATTAATGGCGCATCTGGAATTGCAGTGGGCATGGCTACAAATATGCTCCCACATAATATTTCAGAAGTTATTGACGGAACTGTAGCTGCCATTGATAATCCTGATATTACTATTGAAGAATTGATGGATTTTGTCAAAGCTCCTGATTTTCCAACTGGCGGAATCATTTATGGAATCGAAGGCGTACGTGAAGCATTCAGGACAGGTAGGGGACGTGTCGTTGTCAGAGGACGAGCCACAATTGAAACAAGCAAAACTGGAAGAGAATCTATCGTCATTACAGAAATACCTTTCCAACTTAATAAAGCAAGTTTAGTAGTTAAAATAGCAGATCTGGTAACCAATGAAAGGGTGACTGGAATCAGTGACATTCGAGATGAATCTGACAGGAAAGGATTGCGTATCGTTGTTGATATTAAGAGAGATGCTATTGCAAATGTGGTACTCAGTAAATTATATAAGTACACACCTTTGCAATCTTCTTATGGTGTAAATAACGTCGCGCTGGTTAATGGACGTCCAGAAATAATGAACCTTAAGAGCTTAATTTCAGAGTTTATCAGGTTCAGGTTGGAAGTGATTGTCAGACGGACACAATTTGATCTGAGAAAAGCAGAGGAAAGAGCGCATATTCTCGAAGGGTTAATAAAAGCGATTGATAATCTTGATGAAGTTATTAAGATTATTAGAAGTTCTAAAACTGTTGACGAGGCAAAGCAAAACTTAATGGCTGCCTTAGATTTAAGTGAAATTCAGTCAAAAGCTATCCTTGAAATGAGACTCCAAAAATTGGTAAGTCTTGAAATGGAGAAGCTGAGAAAAGAATATGATGAATTGTTGATCACCATTGCTGACTTGAAAGATATTCTGGCAAATGAAGGCAGACAAAGAGAAATAATAAAAACTGAGTTAGGCGAACTCAAAGAAAAGTACGGTGACGAACGAAGAACTGAAATTACTTTTGGGGATGGGGAAATCAATGTTGAAGACATGATTCCTAATGACGAAGTTGTGGTAACTATTTCTCACCTTGGTTACATTAAGAGGACTAAAGTAAGAGAATATAAAACGCAAGGTAGAGGTGGTAGAGGAAGCAAAGGATCTAAAACAAGGCAAGAGGATTTCTTAGAACACATTATTGTTGCCAGAAATCATAATTATATCTTATTCTTTACTGAAAGAGGACGCTGTTTCTGGCTTCGAATTTTTGAAATTCCAGAAGGTGCTAAAACAGGAACGGGAAGAGTTATACAAAATGTTATCAACATTCCTAAGGAAGATAAAGTGAAAGCTTATATTCTTATCGAGGACTTAACAGATAAAGAATTTCTTGATAGCCACTCTATTGTTTTTGCAACCAAAAATGGAGTTGTTAAGAAAACATCTGTTGAAGCATATTCAAGACCAAGAGTCAATGGTATCAATGCAATTACTATCAGAGAGGATGACAATTTGATTGAAGCAAAACTGACAGATGGAACTACAAATATTATGCTTGCCAATAAATTTGGTCGTGCCATCAGATTCAGTGAAGAGAAATTACGCCAAATGGGTCGATCAGCTGCTGGTGTCAGAGGAATGAGAATCGATACGTCGCAAGGAGATGAAATTATCGGAATGATCATCGACAAAGAAGGAGATGAAGACAGAGCGATCATGGTAATTTCTGAAAACGGCTATGGAAAGCGATCTACAATTGATGATTACCGTCTGATCAATAGAGGTGGAAAGGGAATGAAAAATATCCAGATTACAGATAAAACAGGTAATGTGTCTACTGTTAAAAGTGTAAGCGAGGAAGATGATATTTTAATCACAACTAAAAACGGCATTATAATTAGAATGCAGGTAAGTGATATCAGAATTATGGGTAGAGCAACGCAAGGTGTTAGAGTGATTAAATTGGATGATAAAGACGCAATAGCAGACGTTGCAGTTGTAAAAAAGGAGAATTCAGACGAAGAAGAGTAGTTGAAAAACGAATATATTTGCAAAGTTTAACAGACAACAAAGAAAATCTTAACTAAATTTAAGATTTGAAATACGTCTTTTAATTGTATTTATATTGTAATTATTAAAGAAAATATTTTAAAACCAATTCTATAATAGATGAAAAATTTATTAACTGTATTACTTAGTTTAACATTTGCATTTTCTACTTCAGTGGCACAAGATGCATCTAAAATGCTCAAAAATTCACTGAAAACAATTTCAAAGAAAGGTTCTGATCCAACAGCTAATTCCAATGAAATTTCAAATGCAATTGCAGAAATGAATGAAGCATTGCAGTCTGATGACTTAAAGACTCAAGCGAAAAAATGGGTTTCCGCTGGAAAAGTACTTAATGAGTTATCAAACAACGAACTAAAAACAAAAACACTAAATCCTGAATACAAAATTGTATTTCCTAATGCTGCGATAGACGCTTTTAATGCATTTGCTTCAGCATTCGAATTGAACGATAAAAAGACAAAAAAGGATATCGGCTATGGTTTAGAAGATGTTGAAAATCATCTGAATAACGTTGCAATCTTCGCTTATCAAAACAAAGATTATTCAACAGCATTTGACAATTTTTCCACAAGTATCTCTGCCTATGATATGTTAAAAAAGATGGAAAAAGACAGCAGACTTGATGACCCAGCAATACGTAAAGATCAATATTTCTATTCTTCAGTAAGCGCATATTATTCTGAAAGATTTCAAGATGCTTTACCTTATTTGGAAAAACTATATAATGATGGTGCGAGTGATGCGTTTGTTTATGAAGCTTTATATTCTATAAACTCTGAGGACAACCCAGAAAAGGCTTTAGAATATTTGACTAAAGGAAGAGAAATGGCTCCTGATGATACTGGTTTATTATTCGCAGAAATTAATCATTATCTTAAAATTGGTGAATTAAACAAGTTAATCGGTAAGCTTGAAACTGCTATTGAAAAAGAACCTGAAAATACGTCTATATATAATACGTTAGGCAGTGTTTACGATCAATTGAATCAGAAGGAAATGAAAGAGGGGAATGTCGAAAAAGCAAATGAGTATTTTACTAAAGCACTTGATAATTATAATCAAGTATTAGCAAAAGAACCTGAAAATTTTGATGCAACTTACAGTGTAGGCGCATTATACTATAATAAAGCTGCAACATATGTTGAGAAATTGAATGAATTGGCCGCTGATCTTTCTCCAGCAGGAATGAAAGCTTATGATGAAACTAAAGCAGAAATGGATGGTATCTTCAAACAAGCATTGCCTTTCTTCGATAAAGCTGAAAGCTTAAATGGAAATGACAGAAATACGCTAATTGCATTGAAAGAAATACATGCCAGATTGAATGATGTAGCAAAATCTAATAAGTATAAAGAGTTGCTAGAGAAAATGGGCGTAACTAATAACTAAGAAACAGTTTTAAGTTAATATATAGAAAAGGACATCTTCGGATGTCCTTTTTTTTTGATTCTGAATACTATTGGTGTTTTTTCAAAGAAATCACATCTGACATTTTATAAATGTCTTTTTTACCATTTATAAATTCTGCAGCCATAATTGCACCCAAGGCAAATCCTTCTCTTGAAAACGCCTCATGCTTTAAAGTGATTTCATCAATTTCAGATGTATATTTTACTGTATGTAATCCTTTGATATCAACTTCTCTGATTGATTCTATTGGCAAACTGTTTTTCTCTTTTGAAGATGAATTATGCCATTTATCTAAATAATCAAGATTGTTAATAATCTGTTCTGCGAGCGTTACTGCTGTGCCACTTGGAGCGTCTTTTTTCTCCAAATGATGAGATTCAAGCATAGAAACGTTATATGATGGGAAACCATTCATAATTGAAGCCAAAAATTCATTTACTGCGAAAGTGATGTTGACACCAACACTAAAATTACTTGCGTATAAGAATGATGTGTTATTATCCTTGTATAGTTGACATATTTCTTTATAATAATCTAACCAAGCAGTACTGCCACAAACTGTCGAAACGCCATGTTGGGCCAAAATTCTTAGATTATTTGGCGCTGATTCGGGTGTTGTAAATTCAATAGCAACATCTACTGAATCAAGTTGGTTAATATTCATTTCGAGTACATTGGAAGAGGAAATACGCATTATTATCTCATGCCCTCTTTTAAGTGCCAACTTTTCAATTGTTTTTCCCATTTTTCCGTAACCAATCAGCCCTATTTTGAGTTTATTATTTTGCATTCTTTACATTTGTGAGCTTAAAATTACCATTTGTGATACAAAACGATCTACTATTAAGAACAATAAGGAAAGAAAAAGTTGAAAGACCTCCAATTTGGCTGATGAGACAAGCTGGCAGAATACTTCCTGAATACAGAGCTATCAGAAGCAGTCTTTCTGGCTTTGTTGAATTGGTAACAACGCCACATTTAGCTGCAGAAGTGACAATACAGCCTGTAGATCGCCTAGGTGTAGATGCTGCCATCATTTTTTCAGATATATTGGTTATACCTGAATGTATGGGATTACCTTATGAGTTAATAGAAAAAAAAGGACCATACTTTCCAAGAACAATTTCATCTGCGGCTGATATTTCAGCTTTAGAGCAAGGAGAAGTCGCTGCAGAAAAATTAGATTATGTATTTAAGGCAATAGAAATTACAAAGAAATCCTTAAATGATCGCGTACCCTTGATTGGCTTTAGTGGTGCGCCATGGACACTCTTATGTTACATGATAGAAGGACAAGGATCCAAGACATTTTCAAAAGCCAAAGGCTTTTTATATAAAGAAACAAAACTGGCTCATCAGTTACTTCAAAAGTTGACCGACACAATAATTGCCTATTTGAAGCTGAAAATAAAGGCTGGCGTAGATGTCGTTCAAGTTTTTGACTCTTGGGCAGGAATGCTCGATAAACAACTCTATAGGACATTTTGTATCCCTTATTTAAAACAAATTGTTGATGCTATCCAAGACGTGCCAGTTATAGCTTTTTCTAAAGGGGCCTTTTTCTCCTTAGAAGACATAACGGAATTGGATGCTGACGTCATTGGCTTAGATTGGACTATCGACCCGTCTGAATTTAGAAGCAGGTTTGGAAAAGAATGTGTCGTTCAAGGAAATTTAGACCCATGTGCACTGTATGGATCAAAGCATAACATTGAAGCAAAAGCTGAAAATTTAATAAAAAGTTTTGAAGCCCATCATATCTTTAACTTAGGTCATGGCGTTTATCCTGATACGCCTTTGGATAATGTCAAACATTTGGTGAATTTTGTAAAGCAGTACAAATACCAGTAATCTGAGTATTCAACTTTTACCACCTCCTATTTGACGTTGTCTTTATCAGTTTGCATTCTATGCACAAATCAGGGAAATTGTTTAAAAATAAAATTACTTGTTATGTAGTTGGTTATCAGACAGTTAGTATGTTTTCATCATTTATGCTGTTAATAAATAAGCTTACTAATTTGGGAAATAATCGTTTCCTTATAACTTTACACACTGCAAATTCCTACTGAGACATATCCTCAGGTTACCCAATAAAATAGATCTGATGGGATGGTTTAAAAGATTTAAAGATGGCATACATACTGCCACAAAAAACAAGAAAGAAGCTCCTGATGGGCTTTGGTATAAATGCAAGAGTTGCAATTCGACGATTACCGTAAAGGAACTTCGTGAGAATGAATACATTTGCCCTAAATGCGAGTACCATACACGTATTGGTTCTTACGACTATTTTGAATTGGTCTATGATTCAAAGTATGAAATACTATTTGATGAATTAATCTCAAAAGACTTTCTCAATTTTACAGATTTAAAACCCTACACTCAGAGGTTAGAGGATGCAAAGGAGAAAACAAACCTTAATGAATCCATCACAGTTGCAGTAGGAAAAATAAATAAACGACCATTGGTTATAGCTGCAATGGATTTCTCTTTTATTGGCGGATCGATGGGATCAGTCGTTGGTGAAAAAATCGCAAGATCCGTTGATTATTGTATAGAAAACAGAATGCCATTTATGATCATCTCCAAATCAGGTGGTGCCAGAATGATGGAATCTGCTTTTTCACTTATGCAACTTGCTAAAACCTCAGCTAAACTATCTCAACTTGCTAAAGCAGGATTGCCTTACTTTTCCTTTTTAACCGACCCTACAACAGGAGGAGTAACCGCTTCATTTGCCATGTTGGGTGATATAAATTTTTCTGAACCTGGTGCCTTAATAGGATTCGCAGGACCAAGAGTTATAAAAGAAACAATAAAAAGAGATTTGCCAGAAGGATTTCAAAGTTCTGAATTCTTATTAGACCATGGCTTTCTTGACTTCATCGTAGATCGTCGAAACTTAAAGGAAAGATTGTCTGATATATTGTTTCTTTTTGCTGATGCAAATGTGTCCGATGAAAGTGAATCTTAACAGGGTTTCAACAGATACTAAATTATAAACACTTTAAAATCTTTATCAAAAGGATTCATTTGAGGCAACATATCAGCAATAATGTCTTCTCCATATTTAGATATAAATTCGAAAATATTGTCGTGTCTTTCTTGTAATCCTTGAGGAAATAATTTCAGTTTCAGTTTTTTAATCCTATTGATTTGAACTTGTTCTTTTTGTTTAACAGATTTCGTCAACTTGCTTTCAATATAACTAATTGACTTCAAAGACTTTGCGCATTCTGATTGGACCGTTTTGATTAAGGTTGAATCAATTGTCTTAGAAAGATTTTCTATCTTTTTAAATATGTTTTCTAATTCAGATTTGCTTTCATTTAAATTGATATCAGGATTATCAGATTGTGAAATATAAATTTTTATGAGTTCGTTTTCATCTTCAAAAATGTCGTCCAGCTTAAATCCCAATTTATTAATTTGTTGAACTTGTTGTTCCGAGATAATCAGACCTGAGTTTCTCCTTATCAACATTGGAAAGGGTAGTCCAAAATGATTAAATTGTGTTTTGCGTTCCATCCAATAAGCTAATTCACCGCCGCCACCTATATAAGCTAAATTTGGTAAAATCAATTCTTGAAATAATGGTCTTGTAATGACATTGGGGCTAAATTTTTCAGGATGGTTTTCTATTTCCACCATCATTTCAGATTTAGATAATGACCTATCAGTATCAAGTATAGAAAAACGATCTTCTGTTTGTTCTATTCTGTGACGACCGTTTCCAGTTAAATAGAAAAAATTAATTTTACGCGCATAGGCTTGTTTTTTGAAACCAATATTTTCTATTTCAGATTGGGTTGCTTCAACTAAAGATTGACTCGGTTGGTTGAAGATTTCTTCCTTAATAATGGGCGTAAATGCTTTTTTTAATTTTCTATCGTCCATTCTCAAAATGACAAGACCAAATTTATCAAATAGGAGGTGGGTTAATTTAAATGAAAATTCTCCATAGGAAGAAGCATTATTGATTACTTCTTTTATACTTGAAAGTAGGTTATTGACTTTTGATTTTTCTCCTAAGATTTTTACCAACTCATTGAATACATCCATGAGTCCGTTTGTATCCATCCGACCAACGGCGCCTTGCTGTGCATTATGCCATTCTATTTTTTTATTATAAATATGAAAATGGTTGATTTCATCGAAGTCATGATCTTCTCCACCGATTACGAAAACAGGAACGAAATGATTATCAGGAAAATCTGTTTGTAGCTGATTACACAGGTTTATTGTTGATAATATTTTATAAACATAGTACAATGGTCCAGTGAAAAGACTTGGTTGGTGAGCCGTTGTGATGGAAAAACAATTGTCTTGATCAATGCTATCAATATGATTCTGAGTTTTAGATGAGCAAATTATATCCTCATATTGTGCTTTAATAACAGTTTTAAGCAGTTGTCTATCTATGCCAAATTCCTTACGTTGAGCAATGACTTTAGGAAATTCATTATAATCAAAATCATAATTAAGGAAATTTTTAAAAATAGTCGATTTGGTATAGTATGCTGAGTCTCGATCGGATAAAGATTGGACCTTATTGATAGCAATATTTTTAATTTTCATGCTCATTGCATTTTACGGCAGCAAAAGTAGCTATTAAAATGACAGATATTTGAGTTACTGTCACATATTATTATGCATGAGATTACGTGAGTGAAAGAAATTTGTTCAAATAAGTATAAAAAAAGAAAGAGGTTGCGAAAAGCAACCTCTTAACAGGGCAATATTTAAAAAATCAGTTAAATCTTTGGCTTAAAAAGCCTTATTTCTCTCGGTTCTGTGTAATAGATACAAGAAGTTGAAGAAACGTTGCCTGATATTTAAAAAAAAATGAAAAAAATTAATAATTATGCGCTTTTATAGTGAAATCAAGCATTTTAAGTCATATTTGAGCCATGGGAGATCCTAAAAGATACGAGTTGAGAGGTGTTTCTGCCTCAAAATCCGAAGTGCATTCAGCAATCAAGAATTTAGACAAGGGGTTATATCCTTTAGCATTTTGTAAAATCCTTCCAGATTTTACGGGCGGTGACGATAATTATGCCAACATCATGCACGCAGATACAGCTGGTACCAAGACAAGTTTGGCATATGCTTATTGGAAGGAGACAGGTGATTTATCGGTTTGGAAAGGCATAGCTCAAGATGCCATTGTCATGAATCTCGATGATATGGCTTGTATTGGCATTACTTCTGATATTTTGCTTTCAAGTACAATAGGCAGAAATAAAAATATCATTCCAGGAGAAGTCATTGCACGTTTGATTAATGGTACCGTGGAATTTGTTGAAATGTTAAAACCTCACGGCATTCAAATACATTTGGCAGGCGGCGAAACAGCAGACGTCGGAGACATCGTTAGAACAATCGATGTAGGTTTTACCGCTTATGCAAGAGAAAAGAAATCTAACCTCATAATAAATAATATTCAAGCAGGAGATGTCATTGTAGGCTTAGCATCTTATGGTCAAAGTTCCTATGAAGATGAGTATAATGGTGGCATGGGCAGTAATGGTTTGACTTCTGCCAGACACGATGTATTTGATAAAGAGTACCGAGATAAATATCCTGATACGTTTGATCCTAATTCTCCGATTGACTTAATGTATTCTGGATCAAAAAAATTAACCGATAAAATTGAGATTGGAAATGAAAGCATTGATCTGGGGAAGTTAGTATTATCTCCGACGAGGACTTTTTTACCAGTTATTAAAAAAGTATTAGACAACTATCGAGATCAAATCAGTGGTATTATCCACAACACAGGTGGTGCTCATACCAAGGTTAAGAAATTTGCTCCCAAGAAGAAAATTATCAAAAACAATTTGTTGCCAATCCCTCCTTTATTTAAACTGATACAAGAAATATCTGGGTCTTCCTGGAAAGAAATGTATCAGGTTTTTAATATGGGAACGCGATTGGAATTCTATACTGATAAGGCAACAGCTCAAGGCATAATCGATATCTCTAAATCATTTAATATTGACGCTCAGATAATTGGTCACGTTGAAGAGGGTAGTCAATCAGAAGTAGAAGTACATCATGAAAATGAAGTCTTTAAATATTAATGCACAATAGGCATTTTATTCCTCTTCACTGCTGCCCATAAAATCTTCAATAATTTCCTTGCCTTCATTCATCACGTTTTTTAGAGTGGAAGATTTATCAAGAAGTTCGTCTGCGAGGTCGGACGTTATCTCTTTACCTTTATCGACAACTTTATCTACTTGCTCTTTTATGTTTTCGATGGTAACATTTTCATCTATTACATCTTTGGTTTTTTGGTAAATTGTTCCCGCTTTTTCAACAACATTTCCCGTAGACTCTTTTACAGAATCTACCGCATTGGCTATATACTCTTTTTCTAGAACATCGTCAATGAAATCCATAGACTTTCCTACTGATTCGGTTGCTTTTTTACCTGACTTAAATAAGGCTTTAAATATTTTAGTAATCATTAAGATTTATTGAATGGTGATTTTATAATTATTCAACCAAACTTTTACTAACTAAGTTCATAATGGTTTATAATATTAATTTTAGGATAACATTAATCAACATAGCCAGTAGTCCAGATAGTTTTTGCTTTATATTCTAAAAGTATCCAACATAGTTATGTGGTGTAATAGCAGACAACTCATCCTTGATGCTTTGTGGGACATTCAATTCATTTATAAAATTACGAATTGATGCCTTGTTTATTTTTCCATGACCTCTGGTTAATGCTTTTAGTGCTTCGTAAGGTTTAGGGTATGCTTCTCTTCGTAATATATTTTGGATTGCTTCAGCTACAACAGCCCAATTATTTTCAAGATCTTCATTTAACTTATCTTCATTTAGAATTATCTTATTTAACCCTTTTAATAATGACTTGAACGCTATGCCAGTATGCGCAAACGGTACACCAATATTTCTAAGAACGGTACTGTCTGTCAAATCTCTTTGTAATCTTGAAATGGGTAGTTTATCTGCTAAGAAAGCAAACACAGCATTGGCCATTCCTAAATTGCCTTCAGCATTTTCAAAATCTATTGGGTTAACTTTATGAGGCATTGCTGAAGAACCAACTTCATTAGCGATCACTTTTTGTTTAAAGTAATCCATGCTTATATATGTCCAAATGTCTCGTGCCAAGTCAATGAAAATAGTATTGATTCTAGATAGGTTTTGACAAATAGCAGCTATGTGGTCATAATGGGCAATTTGAGTGGTCATCTGAGATCTCTGAAGACCTAAGTAATCTTTGACAAATTTATCTCCAAAAGCAGGCCAATCTACAGTTGGAAACGATACTTTATGTGCATTGTAATTTCCAGTAGCTCCGCCGAATTTTGCCTTAATCGGTAAATTTTTTATAAGCGATAATTGATCTTCCACTCTTTCAACAAATACCAATATTTCTTTACCAACAGTGGTAGGACTTGCAGCTTGTCCGTGTGTTCGAGCAAGTAAAGGAATGCCTTTATATTCCGCGGCAAGATTTTTTAGTTTTTCAATTACTGACGATAATTCAGGATAGTAGATGTCTTCCAAGTAATCTTTGATCATCAGTGGGGTAGCTGTGTTATTGATGTCTTGAGAAGTCAATGCAAAATGAACCCATTCTAAATGTGCATCTAGACCTAGTTTGGTCATTTCATTTTTTACATAGTATTCAACAGCTTTTACATCATGATTGGTGACTTTCTCTTTATCCTTGATAAATCTTGCGCTTTCATCATTGAAGTTTGAAAAAATGCTTTTAATCTCCTCTTTCTTATCGGAAAGTGCTGATAATTGTGGGATATCACTTTCTATAAGTGCAATAAGGTAAGCTACTTCGACTCTAACACGGTACTTGATTAGAGCGTATTCAGAAAAATATTCTTGGAGAGCGATGGTTTTATTGTGGTATCTGCCATCTATAGGTGTTACAGCTTTGAGCATCCTTTTTTTTGTGCAAAAATAAACGATTAAATAATATTCTTTTTGGATGTGTAAATATTATAGCAATACTTACATTTACAACAAAAAAGAAATGAACTTCATTTTAGAAACATATAATAAATTAAAAGACCAAGAAGGTGGGTTAAAACAGTTTTCTGATACAGTTTGCGAGATAACGCCCTATTTTAAAACAATTGATCCATTAGTTATAGAATTAAGACCCGGTTTTGGTAAATGGTCCATGAAAAAGGTGAAGTCTGTGGAAAATCATTTAGGAACAGTTCATGCTATTGCGATGTGTAATTTGGCAGAAGTTGTAGCTGGATTAACAACTGAGGTTTCAGTTCCAAGCCATAAAAGATGGATACCGGTCGGCATGGAAGTTCAATATTTAAAGAAAGCAAAAACTGATCTTGTGGGATCTTGTTTTTTTGAAAATATAGACTGGGAAACAATTGAAATATTAAAAGTGCCTGTTGTTATTAGAGATGAAGATGATCAAGAAGTGGTAAAAGCTTTAATTTCAATGAAAATTTCTGATAAAAAGAAGGATTAAAATTAACCGTTTTATAGACTATAATAAATTACGATTTCTTTTAATATGTCCATTTTATTAATTAAACATATACTATGTTAGTTGCAAGCGTAATAAAATGGGGCTAAATGATTTTTCAATATTGTAAAATGCATGTCCTAAAGTCTATATATAATAGATTAAATTGTAGAAAAACTCTATTTATCTTGCGAGGCGTGTGGTACAAACTTCTCAAAAAACTTGGTAAAATTCCTATACATATTTGTAAGTAAGAATAAAAAAAGAGGCAAAATGCCTCTTGTTTAAATCTTAGTCGGTTTAAATACCTTCTGTCCAATCTTCAATGATTTCTAGAAGGAAAGTAATAATTTCTATCATCCAGGTAGATTTTTAGTTAGTGAATTAGGGAGTAAACGGCAATTTTCATACCTAATTCGAATGAATTTCAACGGTATGATCAAAATTAAAAGTAATTTATGATCATACCATTTTCAAATTTAATTATTTTCGCAATGAAATATCAAGTAAGATAGATTCATATTTATTTACTATATTACTGAATATCAACAAGTTGCATGAAAAATCTACTTTCTGACTTAGCCAAAACTCGCAATGATCTTTGTTTGAACAATGTTACAAATACGATAAAAGAGCAACTACCCGACAAACAAAAACACATATTGAAGCGGATTCTATTAGGAGAATCGGAACAAAAGATAGCAACTTCCTTATTTAACACTGGTCCTTCAGGCCGAAGTTTTCAATTAGCAAAGTCGCAACTAATTGATCAATTACTCTACATGATTCCGTATATAAACGGCGGAGATAAAATTCAAAAAGAAAAATTAAAGGTTTATCGGTATTTAACTGCTGTCAGGGTTTTTGAGTTATTCGGGCTCCAATCTTTGTTGGTCCGTGTTGCAAATAAAACATTAAAAAAATGTGAGACTTATCATATGTGGTATGAAGCCACTCATTTAGCAAGGTTACTGTCAACTCATTATGCAGTATTTGATATAGATATAAAAAAAGCAGAGAATTATAATGCCTTATGTATAAACTACTGTCATGCCTACCAAGATGAAATTGAATTCAGATGGGCTTATGCGCTGGTCAGAAATCATTTCAGAGAAAAAGGGGAATCAAGTGACCACAATTTTATAAAGGAAATTGGTGATGGTTTACAACCCAAGCTTAAGAAGAATAATATGCGATGTAATTTTTTCTATTACATTATTCGATATACAGAATACTATACGCGACAAGATTATAATCAAGCTATTAAGTTATTGCATGAAGCTTTAGATTACTTTAATACCTTGTCTTATGATCATACATTGGCAAAGAATTTTTTCATATCAAATTTGATTAAAGTATACCTAGAGGTCAATGAATTTGATAAGGCAGAAGATATTATTAATCAATTTTTAAAAACCTCAGATAAAGTAAGCTTACAAACCTTTAAATACAAAGAATTACTTTTTAGAATAAAAATTCATTCCCAAGCTTATCAAGAAGCAGAAGAGTTGCTACAATATTTAAATAAAAACAAGAAGAGGTTCAATGAGCCGGATCTTAAGGATCGGATGCTGATCTATGAACTGTATATCAATCTGCTTAAAGGAAACAATATAAATTTCAGAAAGCTACGATATCGTTTTAATCGATTAAATAAGGAGAAAGAAGAGCTTTTAATTCCTTTTAAAATTGGAGAAATTGCCTACATGTACTTATATGAAAATGATAAGCTCTACGATAAGTTAGACGCACTGAATCAATATGCTTACAGAGTTTTAAAGCATAAGAAATTTAAACGTACGGCATTATTTATAAAAATCATTACTCAAATAATGACTGATAAACCTTATGATTTAAATGAATTAACGGCTTCAACAGAAATGTCTAACAGTTTGATTGAGCTTGTGAATTATAATCATCTTATAAGTTTTCTATTGGAAAAGGAACAAGTCAGACAAAGTGCTTAGTTAATGCATGATATTTGATTAAGGAAATATATCTTCGCGGCATAAAACTTAAAGATATGAATAAACCGCTTGTTACACCAATAGATAAAAATTCGAGTGAAGAAAGTGCTGAAATGGCTAGATTTTATGAAGAAACTTTGGGCTTCACCCCTAATAGTTTATTTACCATGATGAGAAGACCTCGTATCGCAAGAGCTTTCTTGGAAATGAATCAAGCTGTGATGGAAAATAAAGGTAGGGTAACCAGCTCGTTGAAGAGGTTATTAGCTTATATTTCAAGTAGGACTGCTGGATGCAGGTATTGTGAAGCACATGCCATCAGAGCCGCTGATCGATATGGATCAGAACAAGACAAATTGAATAATATTTGGGACTATAAAACCTATGATGCTTTCTCTGAAGCGGAAAGAGCTGTTTTTGATTTTGCCATAGCCGCAAGTTCAATTCCCAATGGGGTGGATGATGCGATTGCCGATAACCTAAGAAAATATTGGGATGAAGGAGAGATTGTCGAAATTCTTGGAGTCATCGCTCTATTTGGATACCTGAACAGATGGAATGATAGCATGGGGACTCAGTTAGAAGAACCAGCAGCAGATGATGGCAACAAATATTTAGGAAAAAACGGTTGGTCAAGAGGAAAGCACCAATACTAAGAATCGAAGCTACCAGAATATTCAGGTTAAATAAATTTGGACTTGGAAAATAATTTGAATTATTGATCAAATTACAATTACTAGGCTCAGTTAAGCTGGGTCTTTTTTTAATGTCATAATTTAACCTGTATTTGTC
>JABDKX010000197.1 GCA_013001975.1 Saprospiraceae bacterium
TTTTTACTTCCTGCAAACCAACAAGTACTATCGTTTTCAATTGCTAACGCTCTAATGGAACAGTCAATTTTGAATTCAACCTTACTTTCGTTAGGGATTATAATTGTTGCACTTTCTTTCTTTTGTGAATTGTTCTCACTTTTTTGTTGATCCATACATGAGAAGAAATAGATGGCTATGAATAAGAGTATGTTGGTTTTCATGGTGAGTGTGTTGTTAATGAGAAGGTCTAGGAATTAATTTTCTTTACAATTAATTGAATTGTGTCTAGCCACTGCTGACATAAGATCAGATCCATTGTTATCAACCGTAATTATCTATTCAATTCATATTCTTGAATCAGAATTTGTGCAGCAATTTTCAATTTGTTAGAAAGATTTCGAATCATGTTCACGGTTAATTTTCTTTTCTTATTTAGGACTTCCGAAACAATTCCCTTAGAACCAATGATACCCACTAAATCTTTTTGCTTCATTTCCATTTCTTCCATACGAATTCGTATTGCCGTAATAGGATCAGGAGCTTCAATTTTATAATACTTCTCCTCATACTCCTCAATAAGAAGAGCAAGTAGTTCAGCTTCTTGACCTTTTTTTGTCTTTGGTTTTGCATCAAAAATTTCGTCAAGACGTTGTAATGCTTTATTGTATTCCTTTTCTGTCGTAATTAACTTCATATTAAATTGTGTTTGCATCTATTTTATCATATTCTTCGTGAGTACCAACAAATCTGATAAATAACCATTGTTTGCTGTAGTTTATCTTTGCAACAAGTCTGTAATCATTTCCTTTAATGTTGAATACGACTCTTGAGTTTTTAAGTATGCTTATTGTGGCGTAAAACTCTTTTATATCGTTTGGAGTTTTCCACTCTGCGGCTTTAGCAGTTTGATACCAAGTCTGTAAATACTCTTTAGAGTCAATGTGCTTTTCCCAAAACTCTCGTATAGTTCGTTTAGCTACTATTCTTTTCACTTGACAAAGGTAAGTGTTATGTTCTCAATATGCAAACTTTTAATTTGCTTACACACAACGTCCAATGATTATGCAGCGTCCGATCATCTGCTGTTTTATATTTTGAACTTTTTAACTAATTTAATCATTTGAACCCATACGGAGAAGCGGATGCTGACATATCTATTGTTATGAGCTGGTGTTTTATTCATTTAACTCATTTTGACAAAAATCAATTTCCCTCATAATTTGTTCCTTCATTTTATGCAAATCTTCTTTAACCCAACTTTGCCCTTCAATAGTCAAATAATTTGAATCTAAGTCCAGTTTATATTTCATTGCTCCTTTGATTACGTCAATCATACCTTGAACATTTTTTTCACCATTAGCGAAATTTGGTCCAACCAAATGATGCAACAATTTAGATTCATAATGGGGTTTAAAGTATAAAACATGACTTACAAGAGGAAAAAAGAAATAAAAATATCCATTGGTATTTGATGCATACCTAATTTCATTTATTCCTTTCACCAAATTTTCACATTCTGGTTGTGCTGTATCTTTATTTAGATTTAAAAGTGATTCGTAAATTTTATTTAAATCAGGTTGATCAATATAATGAAGGTTCTTTAAAGCTTTAAAAGTTCTTTTCGGGTTTACTGTTGCCTCTGTTTCAATTTGAAATAATGATTTAATCCAATTTATCACTCTTAATTTATTTTGTAATTTTTAATAACGTTGAATAGTAGCTAATGTGCTTTAAATTTTGACATCAATTTCAATGTACAAAATTATTTCTTGAATCGTATGCGACTGTTTGAAGATGTTAGACGCATTACCTGCTACTTAATGTTATGTGCTAGTCTTTCTTAATTCTATATTTAGTAAATTATAGAACTCAAAAAATTTTGTTTCATATTTTATTTAAATTGAATCAAACTAGTTACCTCAATGAATGATAATGAAGAAAAATTGGAGTCTGAACTTTATAGACAGGTGGTTAATTGGATAAAGGGCGGTCGCTCAAGAAAGGAAATTTTAAATGACTTAACCAAGATGGGCTTTTCTCTTTGGGATGCTGCTACTTACCATGATCGAATAAAATTCAACATTTATCCTTCCCACGGCGTTTTTTGGACAATTTTCAATATCGTCTTATTCTCTTCTTTTTTGATTCTAGTTTTTGTTGGATTGTTAAGTCTTGTTGACATAATAGATATTCCAAAAACTGGCGTGTTGGGATTTCTATTTAACATCAAAACTTTAATTTTCCTTATTGTTATATCTTTTCTTCCCAAATTATTCAATAAAAATAATCGATGATTTTGGTTTGTGTTTTATCAGTTATAAAAGTTGGAACAATGACGAAACATGAATTTTTGGTTTAATCTACTTTCAGAGTTGCTCATAACGTTTAGTATATGAAGCGTAGCGACCGAATGGGAGCTATGATTTCATATACATTGTTAGCTATCGTGTTTCCATTCTAATATTTCAACAACTTCGTTACTAAATGTTTTAGTCATTAGTTCTTTGAGTTCTTTGTCACTCAACTTACCTACTTTCTCAGGATTAATGTCAATCAGGAAATCACGGAATTCATTCAGAAATTCATCTCCGAACTTTGAATATAATTTCTTGGCTTTAAGATAGAATTGACTTTGGTACCAACCATAGTTGCGTCCTTGCTTAAATACTTCAAAGTAATCCTTTTCAAATTGGTTTAAGGATTTGAATTTTAATTCTCCCCACTGATTTGAATCTATTAAAAACAATTGATAAACATCCATTCGATTAAACACATCTTGAGTGGCTAGGTTTTTTGCAGCTGCAACTTGACATAAGTTTCCAAATATTTCATTTAACCAGTGTCTTTGAGAGCCTTTTCCAGTTTTATAAAACTGATATAAATGACCTAACTCATGCAGAGATAGTGCATCTCTAAAGAATAGATCTAGGTTCAATTCTTCACCAAAGTGTTGCTTGAGTATATCTAATTTGGAATCGGGAGCCTGTTTGAGTCCTTGTAAAGCTCGTGTAGCCATTACTGAATTACCCAATCCCAAGACCATATTTCCTTGGTGATGTGCTTGAGGCATTCCAGGAGGAGGCGTAAATGCATATTTATTCCAGTTCGGATTGTCTACAAATAATACTGCAAAATTTAAGTCTTCTCTAAAAGTTTTGTCGAAATATTCCTTAGCCTGCTTGAGGTTATCAACTGTATTTTTAATGTCCTCTGGATTCTGCTCAGAACAGTAGGTTTCAAATGAACCTGACATGGAGATATCAAATAATCCTTCATGTTTCGTCCTATCTATCCAGTCAGAATCTGGTTGTTTACATGATGTAATTAAAACTAAAAATACAATCAGAGATATTCTCATTTGTTATTGGTTTTCATGATAGCTAACTTATATATATCCACATAAATCCCCCACTTTGTAGCGAATATATCCTAAAAGTAACTGAGTAGTCGTAAATAACCTCTAGTGATTGATTATAGCTTCAACCCAAATCGAAAACAACACCACTCCCCTTTTTGATCTTCATCCTTCAAATCCAACCCTTCCTTAGTATACGTTTCCATTATAAGTTCCTTGTCTTCTTCAAGGATACCAGACATAACTAAAATGCCATTGGGCTCAAGTTTTTCTTTGAGGTTTAAAGCGTTGTCTAGTAGGACGTGTCTATTGATATTGGCTAGGATGATGTCATACTTGCGAGGTGGCAATTTGTCTAAGTCACCTTGGTAGACATTAAGATTGTCTTCTGATAAGTTGTTCAGTTTGAAATGCTCGTGCGTGTTTTCGATGGCTTCTTCTTGGATGTCTATGGCGTCAATCAGCTTGGCATTTCTCATGGAAGCATAGACTGCTAAGATACCTGTCCCACATCCGTAATCCAAAACAGATTGATTGCTAAAATCGTGATTTTGCATCCAATCAATCATCATATAGGTTGTATTGTGATGACCCGTTCCAAATGCCATTTTGGGTTGGATGATAATTTCTGTTTTTTTGGAAGGAGGATGAAATTCTGCTCTGATATGAATATCACCTACGTCGATAG
Source organism: Saprospiraceae bacterium (assembly GCA_013001975.1). GTDB lineage: Bacteria > Bacteroidota > Bacteroidia > Chitinophagales > Saprospiraceae > RFSX01. The sequence goes on from JABDKX010000197.1 coordinate 4,026, forward strand.
CGTTAAATCCAGATTCCCAAACAGCATTCCAGTTTTGATTTACTATTTTTTCGCTTGACCAACTATCTATGGGGACAATGTTATTTTCATTAATGGCATTGATGAGCGATTCGTATTCGTCATTCCCAACATAAACTTCTAAGTGGTCTTCCTGGTCAACTACAGATTCTGCACCAAAGTGCATGAACCAAGCACTGATAATTTCTTTTTGATTTTCATCACTCGCATTGATAATCAATTTGTGCCACTCTGTACTCATTTATAACTTCTTCTTATACGCTTTCAATGTGTTTAACATAAGAGAAGCAACGGTCATTGGACCTACGCCACCCGGAACTGGTGTTATATACGAACACTTCGGAGCGACACCTTCAAAGTCAACGTCTCCAACCAATCGCGAACCAGACTTTCTTGTGATGTCTTCAATTCTATTTATCCCAACGTCAATAACAACAGCGCCTTCTTTTACCATATCAACAGTTACAAAAAATGGCTTCCCAAGAGCAGAAATCAAGATATCTGCTTGACTGCTGATATCTTTTAAATTCTTTGTACGTGAATGCGCTAAGGTTACTGTTGAGTTTCCAATCTTATCTTTACGGCTCAACAGAATACTAATTGGAGTACCAACGATATTACTTCTACCAATAACGACAACATTTTTGCCTGATGTTTCAATATTGTATCTTTCTAACAACATCAAAATGCCGTATGGCGTGGCAGGTAAAAAACTTTCCAGACCTTGTGCCATACAACCAAAATTGTATGGATGGAACCCATCCACATCTTTTTTAGGATCAATAGCCAACAAAACTTCTGTATCATCAATATGATCAGGTGAAGGCAATTGCACTATAAATCCATCAACATTGTCATCTTCATTCAGCGATTTTACAAGTGCTAGTAATTCTTCTTGAGTAATATCATTGTCACGACGAATCAAATCGGAAGTAAAACCAACTTGTTCGCATGATCTTACCTTATTGCGCATATACGCTTCAGATGCTGGATTATTTCCTACTAAAATGGCGGATAAATGCGGCGGACGAAGACCTTTCGCTAAAATTTTATCAACTTCGATCTTAATTTCTTCTTTTACTTGCTTTGATGTTAGTCTGCCGTCTAAAATCTTATGTGACATATTCTGTTTGATTTATAAATTTTCCTAAAGCTAATTCAAAAAAATGATAAGTTGTTAGTCCAATAAAACAACCTATAATACCACCGATTAAGACATCGAATGGATAATGGACACCTACATACACTTGAGCAAACGAAATAATGCTTGCCCAAACTAAAAACCACTTTCTTTTTTTTGTAAATGAAAAAAGGAAAAATAAAAACGTACCGATCGCAAAATGATTTGTTGCATGAGACGAAGTAAAACTGAATCCATAACTACATGGAATTTTGTGGTTCGCTTGTAGCGTTTCAACATGACAAGGTCTTACACGTTTCACAGAGTTTTTGATCAATTTACTTGATATGGTATCTGAAAATACAATGGTAATTCCAAAGAATAGAAAAATCAACCACTTGCTCTTTTTGAAATTTAAGTATACAAAAACAAGTATAGACAGATACAATGGTATCCACACCAGTTTATGCCGAATTGGTATTAAGATACTATCCAACACCGCTGATGAAAGGCTTTTATTTATGAATGTAAAAAGAAATTCGTCTATTCCTAAGAGGAAATCCATGCCTTTTTGTTGATCTGCAAAGGTGAATAATTTTTCTTATTAAATATAGAAATTGTAAATATATAATTCACTGTATGTAAAGATGTGAAAATTGCTTTGAATGTTAAAATAGATCATTAGATTTGCTTAAAATATAACGGCTTGACACTAATTAAATCAATATCAGGAATTAGAGGAACGATTGGAGGGAAACCAGGTGATAATTTAACACCCATTGATGTTGTTGAAATGACATCTGCTTTTGGCCTTTGGGTTATTGAAAAAGGCTACAATAAAAAGGTGGTTGTTGGAAGAGATGGAAGGATTTCAGGTAAATTGATTTCTGATTTGGCGATTTCAACCTTATTGAGTTTGGGGTTGGATGTTATTGATTTGGGATTGTCAACAACACCAACTGTTGAAATGATTGTTCCAGCTGAAAATGCTGGCGCAGGGATTATTTTTACAGCCAGTCATAATCCTAAGCAATGGAATGCACTTAAACTATTAAACAATAAAGGGGAATTTATTTCAGGGGAAGATGGCGCTTTGATATTGGAACAAGCAGAATCTAGAAATTTCAATTATGTTGATGTTGACCAATTAGGTAAATTAACTCAAAAAGATGATGCGTTTGATTTTCACATTAAACAAATATTGTCTTTATCCTACTTAGATTTAAAAAGTATCAAATCTCAGAATTATAAAGTTGTCGTCGATTGTGTAAATTCTACGGGCGCTATATCATTGCCACCTTTATTAGATGCGTTAGGTTGTGAAACGATTTTGATAAATGATGAAATGACAGGCGATTTCGCTCATAATCCTGAACCTGTTCCTGAAAATTTAGGTGATTTGGCAAAAGCTGTTGTTGATTATAAATGTGACTTGGGCATTGCTGTGGACCCAGATGTGGATCGACTTGTATTTGTTTGTGAGGACGGATCCATGTTTAGCGAAGAATATACCTTGGTTGCTGTAGCTGATTTTATATTGAAACATAAAAAAGGTCCTACGGTTTCTAACTTGTCATCTACCAGAGCATTATCTGATGTCGCTAAGAGATATGATCAAACATACCATGCATCTGCAGTAGGTGAAGTTAATGTTGTCAATAAGATGAAAACTGTTGGTGCAGTCATCGGAGGCGAAGGAAATGGAGGTGTAATATTACCAGATTTACACTATGGAAGAGATGCATTGGTTGGTATTGCTTTGGTTCTAAATCTTCTTGCAAATGAAAACAAAACATTATCTGCTTTAAAAGCGACTTATCCTACATATGAAATTATTAAAACAAAGGTTCAATTGAATCCAAAAATGGATGTTGATAATCTTATAAATTTGGTAAAGAATGCTTACCTTAACGAAACATTAAACGAAGTCGATGGTTTGAAAATTGATTTTGATAATGGATGGGTGCATTTGCGGAAATCGAATACTGAACCCATCATGAGAATTATCGCTGAAGCAGCCACAAAAGATGAAGCTGACAAATTGATTAAACCAATATTATCTATCATAAACGAAAATTATGCTTGATACTATTACAAATGAAAGTCTAAGCAAATTAGAATCATATTTTAGTGAAATCAGAAAGCACATTATAGGTCATGATTTTACGATTGAAACACCGTACGGTCAAAAGCCTTTGCTATACGCTGATTGGATTGCAAGTGGCAGATTATACAGACCCATAGAATCAAGAATTGTAAATGATCTGGGTCCTTACGTTGCAAATACACATACAGAAACAACAACCACTGGTTGTTCAATGACTTTAGCATATATCAAGGCAAGGCAGATTATCAAAGACCATGTCAATGCAAATGAAGATGATATTCTAATCTCAACGCATTCTGGCATGACTGGCGTTGTCAATAAATTTCAAAGAATATTAGGCTTGCGATTGCATGAAAAATACTTGGATGAAGTCAAAATTGATGAAAAGCCATTGGTTATTTGTTCGCACATGGAACACCATTCGAACCAAACATCCTGGATAGAAACAATCGCAGATGTAATAACGTTGGATCCTTGCCCCAAAGGCATGGTCAATTGTGAGAATCTTGTAAAGGTACTTGAAGAGCATAAGCATAGAAAAGTAAAAATTGCAGCTATAACCTCATGTTCAAATGTGACAGGCATATTTACGCCTTATTTTGATGTCGCAGAAATAATGCACAAACATGGTGGATTATGTTTTGTAGATTTTGCTTGCGCAGCTCCTTATATCGATATAGACATGCATCCTGAAAACAGACCTGATGCTTACCTCGATGCCATCTATTTTTCACCTCATAAATTTTTAGGAGGTCCTGGAGGAACAGGCGTTTTGGTTTTTAATAAATCGCTATACAATAACAGAATTCCTGATAACCCTGGAGGTGGAACCGTCGATTGGACAAATCCTTGGGGAGAACACAAATATCACGATGAAATTGAAGCCAGAGAAGATGGTGGAACACCCGCTTTTTTGCAAACAATAAAAGTCGGGTTGTCAATTCAATTAAAAGAACAAATTGGTGTTAAAAACATCAAGCAAAGAGAGGAAGAAATAATAGAGAGGATATGGCCGAAGTTAGCTGCAATTCCAAATCTAAATATTCTTGCGGATCATATCAAAGACCGGTTATCTGTAATTTCTTTTTATATAGATAATGCACACTATAATTTGATCGTGAAATTACTTAATGATAGGTTTGGTATCCAAACACGAGGCGGATGTTCTTGCGCTGGAACGTATGGTCATTATTTGCTGTCTGTATCACAAGAACAATCCAAAGATATTACGGATAAAATCAATTCTGGAGACCTAACGTGTAAGCCAGGGTGGATTAGATTATCGCTGCATCCTGTTATGACAAATAAAGATATCGATTTTATTGCAGATGCTATTTCTGAAATTGCAATGAACTTCCCTGAATGGTCAAAAGATTATATTTACCAAGGAACAATCAATGAATTTGTTCATAAGGATAAAGGCATCATGGAGAATGCAATCGTTGAAAATTGGTTTGATAAATCATTAATTTAATTGAGCGTGAGAATATACTTTGATAACGCCTCAACGACCCCACTTTTGCCTGAAGTTTTTAATTACATGCATGAAGTGAATTCCCTAATTTATGGTAATCCTTCGTCAATTCATTTTTTTGGCAGACAAGCGAAAATTATAGTTGAAGATGCCCGAAAAATTCTGGCTGAAGGTTTGGGTGCTTCTACAGGTGAAATATTCTTTACATCTGGAGCAACGGAAGCTAATAATATGGCTCTGTATTGTTCAGTCAGAGACCTTGGCATCCAAACCATAATTTCTACAAAAATTGAACATCATTGTAATTTACATATGTTTGATTACCTAGAAGCTAATAACTTGGCTAGCATCAAATACCTCAATGTAAACAATGAAGGGCATATTGATTATGATCAACTAGATGAAATACTTTGTCAAAACAATGACAACGTTATGGTATCATTGATGCATGGTAATAATGAAATTGGGACGTTGAATGATATGGAAAGACTTGCTGAAATTTGTCATAATCATAATGTGATGTTACATATGGATTCAGCTCAAACGATAGGCAAAATGCCAATTGATTTGTCTGATGAAAAGGTGGCTTTTATATCAGGTTCTGCGCATAAGTTTCACGGCCCTAAAGGCGTCGGTTTTATCTATATCAATAATAATAATCTGATCAAACCTTTGTTTCATGGTGGTGACCAAGAACGAGGAATGAGATCTGGAACTGAAAACATAAGCGGGATTGCTGGTATGGCAAAAGCTTTTGAATTAGCTTCTTCTGAAATGGAAGATCGAACTAAAATTCTTTCAGAACTTAGACAATACTTTGTTCAACAATTGCAAGACAATTTTGAGGATATAATTATAAATGGCTCATCGTCTTCGTTTCTGCCAAACATCCTTAGCGTATCCTTTCCGCCCTCAGAAAATGTTGACATGCTGATGATGAATCTTGATATATCTGGCATCTGTGCTTCTTCAGGAAGTGCTTGTAGTTCTGGTGTCGAAAATGATTCTCATGTTCTTGAAGAAATTGGGCATGATCCAAAACGAAAAACAGTAAGATTTTCGTTTTCTCATTTAAATACAAAGAAGGAGGTTGATTATGTCATCAGCAAATTACATAAATTGACACCAGAAAGGATTAGTTGAGCATTCACGAAAAATATATAAAGAGATGTTTTGATATCGCAAAGATCGCTCAAAATAATGTCAAGTCAAATCCTAATGTTGGCAGTGTCATCGTTCACAATGGCAATATTATCGCCGAGGGCTATCATGAAATGTATGGCAGTCATCATGCAGAAAAAAATGCCATTTATAATGTAAAAGAGGAAGACAAGAAATTATTAAGCGAGAGTATACTGTATGTATCCTTAGAACCATGTTGCATCCACGGAAAAACTCCTCCTTGCTCTGATTTAATCATAAACAGTGGTATAAAAAAAATAGTTGTTTCTGCCCACGACCCAAATCCTGAAATGCAAGGGAAATCGATAGCGATTCTAAGAGATAAAGGAATAGTCGTTATTGATGGAATTCTTGAGCAGAAAGGATTAGACTTAATCAAACCTTTTAGAGCAAATCTGTCCAAACGGCCTTATGTTATTTTAAAATTTGCACAATCGTCTGACGCATATTTTGGTAAGAGAGGCAGGCAAGTTTGGATATCTGGTAAGAAAGCACAAGTGAAAGTTCATCTCTGGCGATCTCAAATTGATGCAATACTAATTGGATACCAAACGGCACTGATCGACAATCCCCAATTAACAACCAGACTGGTTGATGGGACTTCACCTTTTCGTGTTGTGATTGATGATCAATTAAGCTTACCTAAAACACATTCCCTATGGAGCGATGATAAACCTACCCTTTTTATATGCCAGGATGAATCATTGGTCAAAAAAGATGTGACTAAAAGCGTTATTTATATTGCTAAGGATGAACAGTTCTACGCCAATATTCTAGAGTATTTATATAAAATTGGAAAGTTTAGATTGATGGTAGAAGGGGGCGCGCAAACTATCAAAAACTTTATTGCTGCTGACCATTGGGATGAAGCAAGAATTATCAGATCACGAAAGGCATTGAATTCAGGTATAAGAGCGCCTTTTGTCAAAGGAAGACTGGTCAGAAAAGATTCATTTTCTACTGATACTATCGAATATGTATTCAATGATTGATGTTTCTCAATTTTGTTTTCTCACCCACATATTCCAATTATTCTAATATATTATCCGAGAACAGACGAATAATAGTGTTAAAAGTGTTAAAGTAATTTTAATTAACGATTTGTGTTGCTTTAAACGATTGAAAAAGTGGTTACATTACTGTTTCTTTGATAAAGTAAACTCTAGTAATTCATATGAGAAGTTTTGTTTTGTTGATTTTATTTACTTTACTTTTTGGTTCTGATGCGGATGCACAGAAGAAGGTTAAATGGTTAACTTGGGAAGAAGCATTGGAAAAGAATCAAGTAGAAAAGAAAAAGATAATGGTTGACGTTTATACTGACTGGTGTGGTTGGTGTAAAAAAATGGAAAAAAGTACCTTTTCAACCAATGTCATTTCGGAATTTATCAATGAGAACTTCTACCCTGTTAAGTTTAATGCAGAGCAAAAAGCCGATATTATTTTTAACAACAAAGTTTACAAATACGTTGGTGGCTTTGGTCGCAGAGGATATCATGAATTAGCGAAGGAGATTTTGAGAGGAAAAATGAGCTATCCGACTGTCGTTTTTATAGATTCCAACCTTGATGTTATCCAACCCATTCCAGGTTTTCAAGATGCTAAAACATTCGAAATGATTATGAACTATTTTGAAGGTAATCATTATCAAAAAACACCTTGGCGACAGTTTACAATGAATTTTAAATCAGAGCATTTTCCGTCTCAAACTATTACACCAAAAGACTTGCAACCTCGGGTTCAGACTGTACGAAACAAGTAACTTTAATCTTGTTTGTTCCACTTATTGACACGTTCTTTATATCTTTTATTGTTGATTTTCCAAGGCTTTAGATTATCCATTTTTTCAATAGATTCTTCTTCGTTATCGTCCTTGAAAAAACGATAGAAAAAATCAATATTAACGACAGATTCTACTTCATTGATCGAAGTTGCAAATTGTGATAATGGAAGGTCAGTTTTTTCGTGTGGAATAATAAATGCAATGCTTTCAGATTCAGATTTATCGAGCAATATTTTATAAAAAGCATCAGGCACACCTACCTTATTTTGACCTATTTTTTTATAATTATTTCCGTAAAAAATTGGCCCTGAAACAACAAAGATTTCTCCTTTTTGATAAGCCCAGTCTCGGGTGTTTTCTTCTAATTCTTTCCATACCCCGTTGTTAAATTTTCTTATTTGGGGAGATATATTACTCATGAAAAAAGATTCTTTCATCGCCTTCTTATTAAATGCCATATCTCCTGCAGGTGCCAGATGCCCTTTCGTGTATCCACTATTTGAATAATCCCTAAAAAAAGCAGATCTGGTATGAACACTATAGTCTGGTTTAAAATATCGCTCTCTTGTCACGTTTTTAGCTCTCAAAGAAGGCTTTGTCAACGAATAAGCAACCCAATTGGCTTGTTCCGTTTTTTCGTTATAACCTAAAGAATAGTAACTGTGATGAACAACATAACTTTGCTCGTCTTTAGGTAAGAAATCTCTGTCATTGATATCTATATAAAATTGACCCAAACTGTCAAGTGAATTGGTCGAATCTTCATTAGTTTCAGACGCTCCCTTTTGTAAGTTATTATTGTTTGAGTTCATGAATTTTGAGAATCCAAAAACTAGTATAGCAACCAATACTAAAGTGAAGATAATGCCTCTGATCATGAAGCCATTAGATCTGCTGTTACGTTCATGATTTTTTCTAAATTTCGCCACAATTAAAACTTTTGATAAAGATACATTTATAATCAACCTTTCTAGTCTGAATATTTTAAATATCAGGATAAGTTTAAAAACAGAACACCTGAAAACGTAGAAATAAATGGCATTAGTTATTTTAGTTCAATTCGATAAAATAAGCGTTAAAAATGATTGAACGATCTCGAAGAGTGAAGTGCGATAGTGCTTCAAGTGAATGAACTGTGAAAGCAGGTGGGTTGGGTTTGAGTGAATCTTACTACCCATCCGCTTTCGCGGTTCCCTCACTTCGAGTTCTATTGAACTCGACTGCTTCTCAGATCGTTCGTTCACCCTCGTAGCGAGCGAAAAAAAAAGCAAAGAAATTAATCATAAGATAATAGTTCAATTATTTAGATGACATAAATAATAGTTTGTATTTTGTCATATGGTTAAATGGTTTGGCGTTTTTACTACAATTATTTTGAGTTTATCAGTAGCATATTCTCAAAGGGGAACCATAGTCAATCACGGCACAAAAAGTCTTTCAATGGGAGGCATCTCCAGTTCGTTAAAAGGTTCAGATGCATTATTAAATAATTTTTCTGCAATCGTAGGAGAAACTGAATTTTCTGGCCTGTTATCATCCGAAAGACGCTTTGAACTAGAGGAGTTAACTTCTGCGATATTGGGTGTTCATCTGCCTGTTGAATTTGGTCATATTGGACTTGTTGTCAGTTCATATGGCTTCTCTGAATATAAAGAACAAAAACTCTCGCTCGCTTATGCCAGGAAATTAAGCAAATACCTTTCTGTTTCAGCAAACTTTGATTACAACAGCTTCAGAATAAACAGCTTTGGAAATAAATCAGTACTCAGTTTTGGTATTGGTTTTTTTGGAAAATTAAGCGATAACTTAAATTATGGCATTTACTTATTTAATCCAGAAAAAATTGAAATTGCTGAGGCCACAGAAATTCCAGGATTTATTAATGTCTCATTATCATACAAGTTTAATGAGGATCTGACTTTATATAGCGAAATTGAGAAAGTTATAGATGAAGAAATCAATTTTAAGTTAGGTGTTGCTTATCAAATGATAGATAAACTGAGCATTTACACAGGCTTTAATAGTTTGCCAGGGGCTTTTTCATTCGGATTATCTTACAAAATGCTCAATATTGTGACAATAGAAGGCGGAACTCAATATGATACATTATTAGGCATAACACCAGGTATTACAGTAAAATATAGAAATCTGAGCGGTTCTTAAATCGCCTAGAGGACGTATTTTATAGTAAATACGTTTATTATATATAACAAATTAAAATAAGTGTTTTAAAGTGGAAATATCATCAGTATATTTATCGATATTTCTTTAAAAAGAAGACTTAATCAAAAAATCAGAATTCAAACAAGTTACTCATATGAAATTACGCATTAGTACTTTTATAATCATTTCTTCAGCATTGCTCAATATGGCTTTTGGTCAGCAAAAAACTGGAGAAATCACATCCGTGGTTGAGAATAAATTAATTCACCAAAATGGATTCCTTCCTGTTGATATCAATGAGAAGGCATTACTCAAAGCGTTCAGTAATAAATCTGAATCTGTAGAATTGCCATATTTAAATGAATTAAGACCATTCAAATTGGTGCAATTCTCAATCTATCCAGGAGATGCTAATCCACACCCTGAAATAAAGACTTACAAACTGTATTCAAAAACAGATAAGACAATCAGTGGTAGAGTCACTACTGGACCAGGCGGGATTAATATTATGTATTTGACCAAAGGGAAAATGATCCGTATTTATCCGGATCACTATGAGGCAAATAAGTCAAGAAATTATGTTCAAGAAGTCGGCATTGGAACCAAAGTTCCTGAAGGTGAAAAATATTGTACCGTTCATGAATCGCATTATTCACCACGACCTTTGAGTGAAAGCAGTATTAAAAATGTAAAAGAAACGTTGAAGCGAAATGGCAGCATCAGAAGAATCTATAGAGTTGCTGTCATGTGTACTGGTGAATATGCAGAATTAAATGGTGGCGGTGCCAGACAATTGATGATCAGTAATTTAAGTGATATTTCTGCTATTTATGAAAAAGATATGTCTTTTGAACTCGAAATGGCTATTGGCGCACCAAGAGTAAATAGTGACCGTGATACTGACCCATTTATTCCAGCGAATGGAAACAGACCAGGTCAAGCACAAGATGCTATTTCTGCAGCCTTTCCTGTATCAAGATATGACATCGGCCATGTATTTCACAGAAGCAGTTCAGGAGATGGATGGGATTCAGGAGGTGTCGCTGGATTAGGTGTCATTTGTAATGCCAGTCGTAAGGCATCAGGATGGTCAGGATCAAGTAACAATACAAGCAACTCATGGATTCAGTTAGCTGCTCATGAGTTTGGTCATATGTTTGACTCTCCTCATACCTTTAATGGAGATGGCAGTAGTTGTGAAGAAGGTAACCACCCTATCAATACAGCATATGAAATAGGCTCAGGAACAACGATTATGTCTTACCAAGGAATATGTGCTTCTGAATATAATATTCCTGCTTCAGGAGTTGCCGATAACTATTTTCATGTTAACAGTTTGAATAGAATGGTTGACTATGCTGAAAACTTTGGTATTTGTAATGATGAAAATTGGATTGTTGACAATAATAATGAGCCTGTCGCAAATGCAAATCCTTGTGGTGCCACATTCAGCATACCGAGACTAACACCATTTATGATGATTGGTGAAGCAACCGATGCTGATGGAGATGCTCTAACATATAATTGGGAACAATACGACGAAGATGGTACAGGGCAAAGACCTACACATGGGTTGATAGGCAGTCAGGCGGCAGATAGTAATACAGCACCCTTATATAGAAGTTATCCGCCTAACAGCAGTCCGATAAGAGTTATTCCTACATTAGACAACTTAAGAAATAACATTTCAAGCCCTTTTGAAGTCCTTACTAGGAGATCTAGAGACATCAATTTCAGATTTGTTGTCAGAGATAACAACCCAGTAGGTGGCGCTATAGATTGGGATCAAATAAAAATCAGGACTACAGCTACCAAAGGGCCTTTGTCTTTAACTTCTCCTGAAAATAGTGAAATCGTCCAGGCTGGTTCTGAATTAGAAGTTACTTGGAACACAAGAAATAGTGATGACCTTTGTGAAAAAGCCGTGATCAGATTATCAGTAGATGGTGGTTTATCTTTTCCTTTCGATATAGCAAAAGATATTGATTACGCTGCAGGATCAGCAATGGTTGTCATACCTGCAAGTTTTTCAAATACGGAACAAGCTAGAATAATGATCGCATGTGATGATTACGAATGTTTTACATTCTTTGATATCACAAACAGAAACTTCTCAATTGAATCTAACTGTTTCGCACCTGGAAGCTTATTATGTGATGATTCAGATGGCACATATTTATTTGGAGCACCAGAATTAGATTTTGATGAAGATGTTATGGACGGAACCAGTGTGACATCTATTACTGGACCGTTAGAAGCATTGGAGACAATCGATTTAACCATTAACGACATAAATAATAATTGTACAATCGTCAATGGTATTAATAATCCATATCAAGCATTTAATTTTTCAGTGACGCTAGGTGGATCATATAAGTTTACAATAGATGATAGTATCGACGGTGCGTTGACAGCATATACTATATTTGACGGCGATACATTTAATCCGTTAAATCCATGTAATTCTTTTATAGCTTCAAATGCTAATTGGGTTGCAAACAGCTATGGTTATTTTCTTGAATTTGATGTTGTTTTAGAACCTTGTAAAAATTATATCTTAGTTGCCACTGTAACTAATTCCATGTCTTCTGACTTGTCTTTGGTAGATGTAGAAGGCCCTGGCTTATTTATAGTAAGTAATCTGACAGCTGATTATGAATTGACTTTCTTAGCTTTTGATGCGAATACTGAAGTCATAACTGCTGTTAGTGCCGATGCTGATTTTACAACTTTGGCTGCAGGTGAATATTATATTAAGTCGGCTTATTATAAAGTATCAGGCCCAACACCTCCAAATAATGTTGATCCTACGACATTAATTGGATTGACAGAAAGCGAGTTGTTAGGAGGCATTGATTGTATCCTTCCTAGTGGAAATGAAAAAGAAATAATTATTGAAGCAAGTTGTTTTGTAAATGATATCATTGAAGTCAGTAGAACCACTTGTGATCCATTAACCAATACCTATGATATAACCTTAAGTTTTACAGTTGATATGGGGCCAGAGACAGGAATGGTCACAATAAATGGTCAAGCGTTTGCTTTATCAGGTACAGATGCTACCGTAACGTTAACCGACTTGGTTTCAAATGGAGAATTTGTCGATCTGGATTTTGTTTTCTCGGATGATCAAGGATGTAATCGGGTTTATGAAGATGTCTTCCAAGCTCCTATGAACTGTTGTCCCATTACAATTGAGTTGGGTCAAGATAGAACGTTATGTGCTGGCGATGTAGAAGTTTTAGATGGAGGTACAGATGGAATCATGTATGAATGGTTTAAAGATGGTGAAGCTACGGGTGATGATACACAAACTATTGAAGTAACCGAAGAGGGAGAATATTCCGTATTGGTAACGAATAGTACAGGCTGTGTGAATCAAGAAGCAGTATTTTTAGATTTTGCACCATTACCATCAGTTGAATTGAGTGAAACTGAAATCGATGCTTGTATTGGACAAATTGTCGAAGTTGAAGTCACAACAAACGTAAATAATATAGAATGGTTTTATGAAGGAACTTCTGTCAGTGTTGACCAAGTGATTCTCGAAGTAAGTGAACCAGGCAACTATTCAGTCGTCGTTACAAGTATGTTTGGTTGTACCAATACCGCTACTTTTTCAGCTGTATTTAAAGATTCCCCAGAAATTGATATAGGAGATGATATTTTAACTTGTAATGGTTCGGTAATTACTTTAGATGCTGGTCTTTCTGGCCCGCAATATCTTTATGAATGGAAAAGAAATTTTATTCAGAATGTCGGTACTGATCAAACTACTGATATTGTCACATTTGGAACATATTCTGTAACCGTTACAGATACGAATAACGGATGTGAAAGTTTAGATACTATTGGCGTTGATTACGAACCACTTCCTGAATTTGACTTTGGAAGAGATAAAACAAGATGCGAAGGAGATTTTTATGTGATCGAAGCAGAAGAATCGGCATTTGAAATAGAATGGTACTTTAACGATGAATTGATTGTGGGTGAAAATGATATTGAATTGACAGCCATGGAACAAGGAGAATATGTAGGCATTGTCAATCAAAACAGCCAATGTATTGAATCAGATACTTTGTTTGTTACCTATTTGGATGCGCCCGATGTAGATTTTCCAGATATGATTTCTGCTTGTCCAGGAGAAATTATTGATTTGGTCGTAGATGATCTGAATGCCACATTTATTTGGTCTTCAGAAGCAGATGGTGTTTTACCAAACAT
>JABDKX010000203.1 GCA_013001975.1 Saprospiraceae bacterium
TATTTTGATTTCAAAAACAATCCAAACCAAGTATTTAAAATCAAGAATGATAATTATCAGTGGGTTGATCTGAAAGAATCTGTAATTGACTCTGTTGTTAGTACAGGAGTACAAGAAGTCGTTTGTGGTCAATCCACAGAGAAATATATAATCTATCACGCACCAATTTTAAATTTTGATTCTGAAGTTTATACCACACAAGAAATTTGGGTTTCTTCAGATCAATCTTTTGAAATTCCGACGACTTGGATGACTAGTCCATACATGTTGAATCTTTTTAATCCTGGTATAACGTTAAAAATGATAGAGTCGGGGAGTCATGACACTTATGGGTTTGGATATAGCTATTCTAGAGAAATGATTGATATCAGTCCAATGACCTTAGATGACCTCATCTTTGACTTGCCCAAGTAAGGACTTGACCTACAAGTTGTAAGATTGCTTTCAAACACTTCAATCCGAATAGCAATACCCATATTTCTAGCATTATTTTTGTAATTTAATAGTGTTCTACTATCGTTAAAACCTAATATTTAACAATTATGACGCAACCAGCACAAGTTCAAAACCTTATTAATGGAAAAAAAATAAGCAGTGGTCAAAGCTCAATGGATATCATTTCTCCTTTAGATGGATCTGTTATTTCAAGTTTGTCGATGAGCCAAAGTTCAGATGTAAACGAGGCTGTAGAAGCAGCAAAAAGTGCATTCCCTATGTGGTCAGAAATGACGCTCAAAGAACGTGTGCAAATATTCTTCAAGTACCGTCAGTTACTCGAAGAAAACATTGATGAATTAACAGAGTTAGTCCATATTGAAAATGGAAAGACCATGGGCGAAGCTCGTGCTGAAGTTTTAAAAAGTATGGAATTGTGTGAATTTGCAGTATCAATGCCGCAGATTGTTACAAATGAAATTCAAGAGGTCAGCAAAGGAGTTGAATGTAGGATTGAAAGAAAACCTTTGGGTGTTGTGGCTTGTATTACACCTTTTAACTTCCCTAATATGGTTCCGCATTGGACTGTGCCCAATGCACTTATTCTTGGAAACACAGTTGTGCTTAAGCCTTCAGAAGTTGTTCCGCTCAGTGCAGTTAAAATGGGCGACCTCCTAAAAGAAGCAGGTTTACCTGATGGCGTTTTTAATATTGTAAATGGCGGAAAGGAAGTCGTAGAAGCTATTTGTGATCATCCAGATATAAAAGCAACTTCATTTGTTGGTTCAACAAAAGTGGCAAAAATTGTATATAAAAGAGCAACCAGTAATCTGCAAAGATGTGTTGCCTTAGGGGGTGCTAAAAATCATCTTATTGTATTACCAGATGCCAATCCTGATATGACGGCTAATAATGTTGTGGCTTCGATGGCAGGATGTGCTGGACAAAGATGTATGGCCGCTTCCGTTATGGTTGGTGTCGACAAAGTGCAACACATTATTGATAAAATGATTGCAGAAGCCAAAGAAGTCATTCCTGGCAAAAACTTAGGTCCTGTCATCAGTCAAGAAGCAAAAGACAGAATTGAAAAATATATTACGGAAGCAGAAGCACAAGGAGCAAAAATATTAGTTGATGGAAGAGGTGTCGTTGTCCCTGGACATGAAAATGGATTTTATGTGGGTCCTACAATAATTGATTTTGTAAAACCGGATATGGCTGTTGCGAAGGAAGAAATTTTTGGGCCTGTCATCTCAATCATTAGAGCAAGCGATATAGATGAAGCCTTAAAAATAGAAAACGGATCAAACTATGGAAACGCAGCTGCAGTATTTACCGAAAGTGGTTCTTATGCAAAACGTGTTATGGCTGGAGCAAGTGCAGGAATGATCGGTGTTAATATTGGTGTTCCCGTACCAAGAGAACCTTTTTCATTTGGTGGTTGGAATGAGTCTAAATTTGGAGTGGGCGATATCACAGGAAAAAGCTCAATTGAATTTTGGACACAAAACAAAAAGACAACGACAAAATGGAATCCTGAAGACAAAAGAGATTGGATGAGCTAAAAAAAATGCAAAGCTTTAAATATAAATTATTGTATAACTAATAAAATCAAAGTCAATTTAAAAATTGAATGCTATGATAGGAGTTACAAGCAAGGCTGCAGAAATAATAAAAAATAATAAAGATTTTACATTATTTTCTTGGTCAAAACAAGCTGGTCTTAACCCATTGAACGTTGATAGAGCTGAGGGTGTATACTTCTGGGATAGAGACGGTAAAAAGTATCTTGACTTCAATTCTCAATTAATGAACGTTAATATAGGTCACGGAAATCAAAGGATTACCGATGCTGTTTCTCGCCAAATGAAAGAGATCAGCTTTATTTATCCAGGAGCTGTTACAGATGTGAGAGGACAATTGGGAAAGAAGATAGCAGAAGTTACGCCTGGTAATTTAACGAAAACATTCTTCACAAATAGTGGTGCAGAAGCTATTGAGAATGCAATAAAAATTGCAAGACTTTATACTGGAAGAAAAAAAATATTATGTCAATACAGAGCTTATCATGGTGCAACTTACGGTGCAATATCCGCTGGTGGAGACCCAAGGAAGCATGCCGTTGATGACCAACAAGCTCCTGGCTTTGTTCGTGTTGAAAATCCATATTTCTACCGATGTCCATGGAACAGCAATTCTATGGAAGAATGCGGAGAATTGGCACTACGAAATTTAGAGCAAGTTATTAATTATGAAAACCCAAGCAGTGTCGCTGCTATTTTGATGGAAGGAGAATCTGGCTCATCAGGATGTATAAAATATCCTAAGAACTATTGGAAAGGCTTGCGAAAAATTGCAGACAAATATGGCATCTTACTCATTTCTGATGAAGTCATGAGTGGCTTTGGAAGAACAGGTAAATGGTTTGGAGTTGATCATCATGACGTTACACCTGATATCATGGCATTAGCAAAAGGGTTGACTTCAGGATATTTACCTTTAGGTGGAACAGTAGTTACAGACAAAATAGCAGAAGCTTTTAATGAGAAGCATTTAACAATCGGCTTGACATATTCGGCGCATGCAGTTTGTTGTGCAGCAGGATTAGAAAATGTGAGCATCATTCAAAATAATAACCTTGTAGAAAATGCAGCTTTAAAAGGAGCATATTTAGAGCAGAAAATGCTAGCCTTAATAGAAAAACATCCCTCAATTGGTGACTTTAGAAATACCGGTCTTTTAGGCTGTATTGAATTGGTCAAAAATAGAAAAACGAAAGAACAACTGATACCTTGGAATGCACAAGGTGACCAAGCTATATTAAGTGGACAAATTGCATCCAAACTAAAAGAGTTAGGTATGTTCACTTTCGTTAAATGGAACTTCATATTTATGGCTCCTCCTTTAATTATTACTGAGGATCAAATTGATGAAGGATTAGAAATTATTTCAAAAGCATTAGAAATTGCTGACCAACATTATCAAGCATGATCAATGAAGACATTGTAACATTAAATGAAGACCTCTCACATTCAAATTTATATAGTGAGGATTTAAAACCAGTTCCTCCTCAAGAAAGAACTTGGTCTATGTGGTCATTAGCTGCCCTTTGGGTAGGCATGGCCGTGTGTATTCCAACTTACTTATTGGCTTCATACATGATAGGCAGTGGTATGACTTGGTTAGAATCGCTGATCATTATTGGAATGGCCAACCTTATCATAACAGTTCCTATGGTTCTCAATGGTCATGCTGGCGTAAAGTATGGTATTCCATTTCCTGTTTTAGGACGATCATCTTTTGGATTAACAGGTATTCATATTCCTGCAGTTATTCGAGCCATTGTGGCTTGCGGTTGGTTTGGCATACAAACATGGATAGGAGGGTTAGCAATTTATGCAATTTTTAATGCGATCACTGGAGGAACTGCAGTTGATGGTGTCAGCTTTGGCAAATTTATCGGGTTTGGCATATTCTGGTTGCTTAATATGTACTTTATTTGGAAGGGTACAGAGAGTATCAAATTCTTAGAGCAATATTCTGCACCCATACTCATTTTAATGGGTTTGATACTTATTGGTTGGGGTGCCAAAAACGGAGGTGGATTTAAAAATGTCCTTAACCAAAGTCACTTTTTATCTGCTCCCATCATTAGTTCGGTTGATGGCCAAAATACAATTGAATTGAATGCAGCCATGGACAGCAATGGCAAAATCAAAGCAACAGAATACAGACTGTTTGATAATGATACGCCGACAGCATGGACAACATTAAATACAAATTCAATTTTACTTGATGGCAATCTGGAAAACAGAAAAATTCAAGTAAGGAAAAACAATGATGACGGTTTCATAGAATCCGATATAATTCAACTAGAGCAAAAAGAAATTGTAAATGCAAGTACAGGATCAAAATTATGGAGTTATATCTTATGGCTAACGATTATGGTTGGATTCTGGGCAACGATGTCATTAAGTATAGCTGATATCACACGGTATTCTGCAACTCAAAAAGAACAAGTTTTAGGACAGTTTATTGGCCTACCTGGAACAATGATGTTGTATTCCTTTGTAGGAATATTTGTCAGTTGTGCCGCTGTAATAATTTTCGATGACATTCTCATAGGCAACAATGCCCCTTGGGATCCTGTAAGTTTGTTGGCTAAATTTCAAAATCCTGTTGTGGTAATTATATCACAAATATTTATGATCATAGCCACATTAAGTACGAATATAGCTGCCAATGTGATAGCACCTGCCAATGCGTTTTCAAACCTTAATCCAAAAAAAATATCATTTAAAATGGGCGGCCTCATTACTGGTATTATTGGTATCATTATTTGCCCTTGGTATTTGATGGATCAAATAAGTAATATCCTTATTTTTATCAGTGGACTGCTTGGGCCTGTATTGGGTATAATGTTATCTGATTATTACTTGGTCAGAAATATGGAAATTCCATTAGATGAGCTGTACAAAGAAGAAGGTAAATTTAAATATTATAAAGGATTCAATATCGCTGCAATGATTGCCTTAGTTCTGGGTGTTATTGTTGCAATCATCGGTTATTATATCCCAAGCTTAGATGCGCTTTATAAATTATCATGGTTTACTGGATTTATTGTATCTTTTGTAGCTTATTATTTATTAATGAAAAATAAAAAGTAGATGTCGATACTTATAAAGAATGGAAGAGTTGTTACAGCAGAATCAGATTTCATCGCTGATATTTATACTGAAGGAGAACAAATTGCAGCTATCGGAAAGGACTTACCTTATGAGGCAGATAAAACAATAAATGCAAAAGGCAAATTGGTTTTTCCAGGTGGTATTGATCCTCATGTCCATTTAGATATGCCATTCATGGGTACATTTTCCAGCGATGACTATACTTCAGGGACAACGGCTGCATTGCATGGAGGTACAACAATGGTTATCGATTTTATCTTGCAAACACAGGGTAATACATTAAAAAATGCACTCAAAGAATGGCAAGGTCGATCTAAAGGGAAAGCTGTTTCAGACTATTCTTATCACATGGCAGTAACAGACTTTAATGCCAAAGTAGCAAAAGAAGTTGTGCACATGATTGAGAAAGAAGGCATAACCAGTTTTAAAACTTTTATGGCTTACAAAGGTGCGCTTATGATCGATGACGGTCAAATGGTTCAACTTATGAAAGTGGTCAAAGAAAATGGTGGCTTAGTAACAGTCCATGCGACAAATGGAGATGTCATAGATTCTCTTATTGCAAAAAACAGGAAAGCAGGTAACATGAGTCCGCTCTATCATTACTTGTCTCAACCAGAAGTAACTGAAGCAGAAGCCTCAGCGAGATTTACAGACATGTTACATTATACAGATTGTCCTGGATACATCGTTCACATGACATGCGAAGGCGCTATTAATGCCGTCAGAAAAAGTACGCTTCGAAATCAAAAAGTATTTGTAGAAACATGTACACAATATCTAACATTAGATGCCAGTCTATACAAAAGAAAGGATGGCGCAAAATGGGTCATGAGTCCGCCGCTAAGAGAGAAGAAAGATCAAAAAGCATTATGGGCAGGTATTAACCAAGGGTTGGTTCAAGTAGTAGGTACAGATCATTGCCCATTTACTTGGAAACAAAAACAAATGGGGAAAAATGACTTTTCGAAAATTCCAAATGGTCACCCAGCTATCGAGCATAGAATGGAATTGCTTTTTTCAGAAGGTGTAAAAAAAGGTAGAATTTCTTTGAATAAATATGTCGAGTTAACTTCAACCAATGCAGCCAAAATATTCGGTATGTATCCAAAAAAAGGAACGATAGCTATTGGAGCAGACGCAGATTTGGTTGTTTTTAATCCTAGGAAAAAACATGTACTTTCAAAGAAAACGCATCATATGAATGCTGACTATTCATCTTATGAAGGATTTAAGGTAACTGGAAAAACAGAAACCGTTTTATTAAGAGGAAATGTTGCTATCGATAAAAATAAATGTCTGTTGAAGCCAGGCTTTGGACAATTTGTAAAAAGAGGAAAGACATCATTAGTTGTCTGATCGTATATAGTTTTAAGGTTAATTAATAACCTACAATAAAAGTGATTATTTTAAAATAACAATATGCCAAGAAAAGTAAAATCAGGATTAATACAAATGAGCCTTCCAATCTCAGAAGGAGAGGGTACAATGGATGAGATTATCAATGCCATGATTGACAAACATATTCCATATATTGAATCTGCGGGTGAACAAGGTGTTCAAATATTGTGTCTACAAGAAATTTTCAATACGCCTTATTTCTGTCCAGGACAGGATAGAAAATGGTATGCTTCAGCTGAATCAGTCCCAGGTCCTACTGTAGAACGTATGCAAGAATACGCAAAAAAATATGACATGGTTATGATCGTTCCTATTTATGAAAAGGAACAACCTGGCGTTCTTTATAATACAGCAGCTGTAATCGATGCAGACGGGTCATATCTTGGAAAATATAGAAAGAATCACATTCCGCATACTACAGGATTTTGGGAGAAGTTTTTCTTCAAGCCTGGTAACTTAGGGTATCCTGTCTTCGAAACAAAGTATGCCAAAATAGGTGTTTACATTTGTTATGATCGACACTTTCCTGATGGTGCCAGAATTCTTGGTTTAAATGGCGCCGAGATTGTATATAACCCATCCGCAACAGTTGCTGGACTTTCGCAGTATCTTTGGCAATTAGAGCAACCAGCTCATGCAGCTGCTAACGGTTACTTTATGGGCTGTATCAACAGAGTCGGAGAAGAAAAACCTTGGAACTTGGGCCGATTTTATGGCTCTTCATATTTTGTTGATCCAAGAGGACAAATATTCTCTCAAGCTTCAGAATATGATGATGAATTATTAGTAGCTGAATTTGATTTAGATCTCATTGAAGAAGTCAGATCTACTTGGCAGTTTTTCAGAGATAGGAGACCAGAAACTTATGGAAGATTAACTGATCTGTAGTTATTATCTTAACCCAAAATTAATTAAATGTCAGAATATAAAAGGCCGTTATCAGAGTCAGATTTTGAAAATAATTTCACTCAGAAAAAACCTTTGATGAATCCTACAGAGGCGCATTTTGAGAGTTCGAAATGTTTGTTCTGTTACGATGCCCCTTGCATAAAGGCATGTCCAACAGAAATAGATATTCCCTTATTTATAAAACAAATAAACTCAGGAAATCTAACAGGTTCAGCAAAAACAATTTTTGAATCAAACTGGTTAGGCAATGCTTGTGGAAAGATATGTCCAACAGGTGAATTATGTGAAGGAGCTTGTGTGTTTAATCATCAAGACTTGCCACCAATCCAAATCGGTCGACTACAAAATTTTGCTACATCCGATGCCATTCAAAAAGACAAAAAACTATTCACCCCTGGAAAAGACAATGGCAGAAAAGTGGCCATTGTAGGAGCTGGCCCGGCTGGTATTGCTTGCGCCTGTGAATTAAGAACAATGGGATTCGCAGTTGATATTTACGAAGCCAAGTCTAAACCTTCTGGATTAACACTTCATGGCATTGCCGCTTATAAAATAACAAACCAAGAAGTTGAAGATGAACTCAATTATCTCCAAAAACAGTTAGGCTTAAATTTTATTTGTGACCATAAGATCGAAAGCAAAGAGCAAATTGCAAAACTTGAATCTGATTACGATGCCATTTTCTTAGGTGTAGGAATTGGCGCTACTGCTCAAATTGGCTTACCCGGAGAAGACAAATCAAATGTAGTCGGTGCCGTTGAGTTTATCGAAGAGCTGCGCATGAATCATCACAATCTGAAAGTTCCTAATCGCGTCATCGTCATTGGTGGTGGCAATACAGCGATGGATGCAGCTTCTCAATCCGCTAGAATGGGAGCCCAATCCGTAGTATTGGCTTACAGACGTGCGAAAGAAAGCATGGGAGCCTATGGCTTTGAATATAAATTAGCCATAAGTGCCGGTGTAGATAGTTTATTTAATGCACAACCTATAGAAATCCTAGGTAACGGAAAGGCAATGGGTGTGAAATTTATTAAAACAGAACAAACAGATGGCAAACTTCAAAATATTGAAGGTAGCGAATTTATAGTAGAAGCTGATCTCATTATTAAAGCAACAGGGCAAGCAAAACAAAAACACTTCTTAGAAAAAATAGATAATTTAGAATTGGATAAAAGACATAAAGTCATTGTTGATAATCAATCTTTTCAATGTACCAATCCTAAATACTTTGCGGGAGGTGATGCTGTTAATGGCGGAGCCGAAGTTGCGAATGCTGCCTACGAAGGAAAGCGAGCTGCACATGGAATTAATG
>JABDKX010000231.1 GCA_013001975.1 Saprospiraceae bacterium
CTTATATTCAAATTGATTCTTTTGAAAAATCGATTCCGATATTATTTAAAGCTTTAAATGATCCAGGGTCGGCAGAAAATGCACACTACTATTTGGCAACGGCATATAATGAACTAGATAACAAGCCTTATGCTAAACATCATTATGAAAAAGCACTTGAGGAAGGCATTTCAGGAAATGTAGACATTTATCACAGAGTCTTGGCCAAGATGTATAATGAAGAAAATCAATTAAGTAAGGCCATTGACCATTATAAAGATGCGTATAAGTATGGAAAAGATCCACTTGTGTTATTTTATCTGGCTCGAGCAGCAGATGTCTACTACAAGGATAAAAACATAGCCATTAATTATTATAAAAAGTATTACAAGTCAAATCATAGTAATAAAGAATATGTGACATACGCAAAAGAACGGGCCAGGCAATTAAAAGAGGTACAACATCAATCCAGGGCTCAGAGTAATTAGGAATAGAAAGCCTATTTCTCTCTCTCGATAACGTAGTTAACAAGTTCTAACAATCCATCACGGCTTTCAGATGGAGGAAAAGTAGATAAGATATCCATGGCTTTGTCTTTGTAGGCATTCATGGCTTCCTTTGCATATTCTAAACCACCCTTTTCTTTT
Source organism: Saprospiraceae bacterium (assembly GCA_013001975.1). Lineage (GTDB taxonomy): Bacteria > Bacteroidota > Bacteroidia > Chitinophagales > Saprospiraceae > RFSX01. The sequence continues at coordinate 627 of JABDKX010000231.1, forward strand.
ACGAAATCAATTACTTTTTTGACAACTTCGGGGTCTGTACTTTTTCGCTTGATACTTTTTATAATTGACTTCCTTTCTTTTTTATCCGCTTTTGACAGCGCGTAAATTAACGGCAAAGTCATCTTTTTTTCTTTTATATCAATACCACGTGGTTTGCCGATGGCTTTAGAACCATAATCAAATAAATCATCTTTAATTTGAAAGGCAATGCCAATGGTTTCTCCAAATAATCTGGACTTTTCAATTATACCTTTATCATCTGTTACGGATGCTGTACCAGCAGCACAAGCTGAAGCAATTAAGGATGCTGTTTTTTGTCTGATTATTTCATAATAGATATCCTCTTCAATATCTAGTTTACGCGCTTTTTCTAATTGCATTAACTCACCTTCACTCATGTCTTTGACAGCTTTGGCCATGATTTTTAGCAAAAGAAACTCTTCGTTGTCTATGGCTAATAACAAACCTTTAGACAATAAGTAATCTCCAACGATGACAGCAATTTTATTTTTCCAAAGCGCATTTATAGAGAAAAAACCCCTCCTTTCATAAGAATCGTCAACCACATCATCGTGAACCAAAGTTGCCGTATGCAAGATTTCAATAAATGAAGCTGCAATATGCGTTTTATCATTAATATCGCCCCATATTTTAGCACACAGAAAGACGAAGATGGGGCGGACTTGTTTCCCTTTTCTTTGAACAATATAATAGGTGATTTTATCTAAAAGAGGAACACTTGACTTCATTGAGTTTTTGAAGTGAATCTCAAAATCTGCCAATTCTGTAGCAATTGGTGCTTTTATCTTGTTAAGTGGCGATGATTTGAATAACATATTCCAATTTAGGACATCATAAAAGTAGTTAAATCATTAAGACAGACCATTGAATTGAGGTCATTTTTAAATATCTCTTTCTTAATGATAATAACAGATTTTACATTTTAATGTTGAGAAATAATGGTAATAGTCTTTGTCTGTAATCAGATAAGTTAAACTTTACTCCTCCATATGTATATATAGGCTTGAAAATTTATAATTTTGCCGTTCATTTAAAAAGTCCTTAGCTATTGGATATAAATGAGATTAATTAAATACTAAAAGCGAATTATAATGTATAGAACACATAATTGTGGAGAACTGAGAATGACTCACGTAGGAAATGAAGTGACATTATCAGGGTGGGTGCAAAAAAGCAGAGATTTAGGTGGGTTGACTTTTGTTGACTTAAGAGACAGATATGGCATTACGCAATTGGTCTTTAATATGGATGAAAATCAAGAGCTGACAAGTTTGGCACGTAAGTTAGGAAGGGAGTTTGTTGTAAAAGCTGTTGGAAAGGTACGTGAGAGAAGCAGTAAAAATGCGAATAGGGCAACGGGTGATATTGAGATCGAAGTGACATCTCTTGAGGTTTTAAATGAGGCCAAAACACCGCCATTTACAATAGAAGATGAAACGGA
>JABDKX010000104.1 GCA_013001975.1 Saprospiraceae bacterium
TGTTTACCGAATCACGTAGGTTACTCTAGTGAATTCCAACTATGTGTAAACATGGGAGGTGCGCTTGGTGATACTTCATGGGTTGATGCATCTGATCCTCCAATGATTAGTTACCACGTGCCTACAGATCCATTTGCTCCTTATGAAGAAGATATATTGATTGTACCGACTACTGGTGAATTAGTAGTGGAAGTTCAAGGTTCTTATTTAGCACAACAAAAAGCTAATGCGCTGGGATTAAATGCTTCTTTTTCTGGTCAAAACTTCACAGATGTATATTCTGTAGCTGCAGATTCAAGAAATGATGGCTTAGAAGGATTATTCCCTATGCCAAGACCAAATTGGGATTTATCGGATGATGGTGTGGATAACCCTGTCGCTGTAGAAGCTTCTCCTTGGGAATTTTGGGATGAAACTTTTTGGTCTACGCCACCTTTTGGTCAAGCAACTTTAACCGATCCAGGAGGTCCATGTGAAGGTATTCCAATTGAATTTTGCAACTGGAATATTATTCAGAAAATGTCTAATCCAGATATGTCATTCGCTAAAGCAACTGCATACCAAGATTCAATCTTAGGATATTTCGCGCCAAGAGCTTATTTGGCATTAGATCTTGCTAATCTTTCTGATACAGAAGATATTCTTGATCAAAATTTTGTTGAAATATCTCCAAATCCTTCTGCATCAACAATGTTTATCAAGTCTTTCGATAAAGTGATCAAAGCTGTTGAAGTAATCGATATGCAAGGAAGAGTGGTTAAGGCAGATAGAAATATCAACAACAATTTCCATTCTTTAAACAAAGAAGATATCGGACAAGGAATGTTTGTTGTAAATGTCAGGTTTGATGAAGGCATTGTTACTAAGAAAGTTGTATTCAATTAATTGAAATAACAATATAATAAAGAGAAAGGCTGCTAATTTTAGTGGCCTTTTTTATTTTAAATTTGTTTATAAGCTTGATAAAAACTTAGCCATTTTAATGATGGCATTGTATCGATGGCTGATGCCATTTTTAATGGATGAGGGAAGTTCTGCAAATGATTTATCGTATCCATCTGGTATAAATATAGGATCATATCCAAATCCACCATTACCAGTAAGTTCAGTTCCAATTTCACCCCAAACTTCTCCTTCAAAGAAATACTTTTCGCCATTATAAATGAGAGCAGCAACCGTTCTAAATCTTGCTCTTCGATCTGCTTTGCCCTCCATCTCACTTAAAAGTTTCTCGATGTTATCATGATTGCTTTTATTAGGTCCTGCATAGCGCGCTGTCTTAACGCCAGGTTCCATATTTAAAGCGCAGACTTCAAGTCCTGTGTCTTCAGAAAAAACATTTTTGGCATTAAAATCCCAAATAGCCTGTGCTTTAATTAACGCATTGCCTTTTAAAGTATCTGCAGTTTCTGGAATGTCTTTGTCGAACCCTATATCTTTTAAAGATTTAATATCAAATCTTGGAAGATTGATAAAAGAAATAACTTCTTCCAATTTGTGCGGATTTCCTGTTGCAAAAATGAGCTCTTCTTTCATTGAATGTTATTTAAATTCAACTTGCAAAGCTCCCCATAATGCTTTTTTATTTTTATTGTTTGAGGCAATATCTGAAAGAGAATAACTGAGTAAAAGTGAAAAGTTTTCCGTCTTATAAAAATGATTAGGTTTAAATGATGCATTAAATCCAATATCTTTTGGCATCAGACCAAAGCAAAGGACATGGTCAACGTGATGAGGTGTTACTTTTGAGAGGTTAATACCTTGATCATCTGTGAGTTTTTCTAAGAAAGCTGTTTCTCCAATTTTGAAATCAATAGCGGCTAAAATTTTGGTAATCAAATCGATATTATTGTCTAAATCATCCTTATTACCACACACCAGTAAAGTCGCCTTTTCTGTAATTCCCTCAAGGAATGCATTTGATTCCGGAATATCGTAAATATCGAAATTATAAAACTGCTCTCTCAAAATAAAATTTTGCTTTTAGTTAGTAAATCAAAATTTACTTTAATTTTTATCGTTATATTCTTCTGTTCAGAAAATTAAAATAAAAATAAGTAAATTTGTGCAGTCGGAGATTATAAATAATAGGATAAGCGACTTGGTTTTTGATATAATTCCGAAAATTTTTCACCTAAATCAAATAGCCCTATGATTGATACCAGCCTTAAAATCATTAAAAATACTAATTCAAAACTTCACGAATTAGATTTCGATAATATTCCATTCGGACGTGCTTTTTCTGATCATATGTATGTAGCTGATTATAAAGATGGCGCTTGGGGAGATATGCGCATTGAACCATTTGGCAACTTTTCAGTACATCCTGCTAATATTGCTTGGCACTATGGTCAATCAATATTCGAAGGTATGAAAGCAACAAAAGCTATCGATGGCACACCTATGCTTTTCAGACCTGAAATGCATGCTAAAAGAATAAATACATCTGCAAGAAGAATGTGTATGCCGGAATTTCCAGAAGATGCATTCTTAGAGGCTGTCTATGAATTGGTCAAATTAGAACAAGCTTGGATTCCTAAAAAAGAAGGAAGTGCATTATACTTAAGACCTTACATGGTAGCGATGGATGAATTTATAGGCGTTCAAGTTGCCAAAACATATAAGTTTGTCATTTTTTGTTGCCCAGTAGGTCCTTATTACAGCAAAGCTGTAAAATTGAAGGCCGATGATAAATTTATCAGAGCAGCTGAAGGTGGAACAGGTGAAGCTAAAGCTGCTGGTAATTATGCAGGTTCTTTATATCCAGCTCAAATAGCTAAACAAGAAGGATATGATCAAATTATGTGGTTGGATGCTGTCAATCACAAAAGAATACAAGAAGTAGGCACAATGAATATATTTTTCGTGATTAACGACACTATCGTAACACCGCCTACATCAGGAACTATCTTAAAAGGCATTACCAGAGATTCTGCATTAACAATTTTTGAACAAAAAGGATACAATATCGAAGTTCGAGACCTTACGATTGACGAAGTCATGAAAGCTGGTCATGATGGATCTTTAAAAGAGGTATTCGGAACAGGTACCGCAGCCGTCGTAGCAAATGTTAAGGAAATCGGTTATCAAGGAGACACAATTACTTTGAATCCAGAATCTTATACCGTTTCTCCTTTCCTTAAGGATACTATAAATGGCATCAGAAGTACACGTATTGAAGATGTCAATGGTTGGACAGTAAAAGTTGTATAAGCTAATTTTCAGGAAACCGCGTTCAAATAATAACCATTAATAAATATTTTGTTAATCGCATGTTAAACCAAGTAAATAGGGGTATACCAGCCTTTCTTGGTAGCTTTTTTCAAATATATTTGTACCATATTGTTAAAATAATTAAAATACATAAAATGAAAAGATTAGGATTTTTATTCGCTTTAAGTTTGATGGTAATGGCATCTTGTAAGAACGATGCTTCAACAACAGATACAGCAGAAGCTGCAACACCATCTGTACCAACAACAACAGCTGTGAACACACCAACACCAGCTACACCACCAGTTAATATTAATGAGCCAGCAGTTCCTGCAGGTCCTATAACAACAATTGAGTTCAAAGAAACTGAGCACGATTTCGGTATGGTAATGGAAGGTGAAAAAGTAGTTCACGAATACGCATTTACAAACACAGGAGAAGAGCCATTGATCATCAGCAACGCTAAAGGATCTTGTGGATGTACTGTTCCTGATTGGCCAAGAGAGCCTATCGCACCAGGCGCATCAAGCGTAATCAAAGTACAATTTGATTCTAAAAACAAAGGTAAAGTTGGCGGTGGACTTCAGTCTAAGAGAGTAACTATTACAGCTAATACTGATCCAGTAAATACTTACTTAACTATCAAAGGTAAAGTTGATAAAGAAGCAACTGCAGAAACGCCTGCGAATCCTTCTTAAGTAATACTTAAATATAAATTAAAAAGGCTGTCAAAATATTTGACAGCCTTTTTCTTTTTAATTTCTTTTTTGATGTTGCTCCATCATCCAATCTTCAAAGGCATCGATATCAAATGCATTAAGACAATTAGAAGCGGGGAGTGCTCCCTTCCGAGCAGCGCAAACGCCATAATAGGTATCTTCAATTCCTTTGATGCTGTGTGCATCTGGATTTATTGAAAACAAGACATCCTTTTCTAAACCATATTGAATCCAACGCCAATCCATATCCAATCTCAATGGATTCGCATTGATCTCAATGGCAACAAAATTATCGGCACAAGCATCGATCACTTTTTTGTAATCTATTGGATAGGCCTTCCTACTTAATAACAGCCTGCCTGTAGGGTGTCCTAATATAGATGTATATGGATTTTCAATAGCTTTGATTAATCGTGTAGTCGCTTTATCAATGTCCATTTTTAAATTAGAATGGATGCTGGCTACAATCACATCCAGATCACCAAGTACTTCATCAGCATAATCTAAATCACCGTTGGAAAGAATGTCAGATTCTATTCCTGAAAACAACCTAATGTCTTCAAATTTTTGATCGACATCTCGAATTTCATCCAATTGTTGGTATATTCTTTCTACCGATAATCCGTTAGCATAAAATGCAGATTTAGAATGATCGGTTAAAACAAAATATTCATAATTTTTTTGATCTGCTGCAGCCAGCATTTCTTCGATGGTATTAACGCCATCAGAATATGTGCTGTGATTATGAATGCATCCTCTGATGTCTTCATTGGTAATTATTGAAGAAGAGCCAGAATAATTATTGATAAAATCAACATTTTCATTTTCACGAAATTCAGGAATATAAAATGGATATTCATTCTGTTCAAATACAGCTTCCTCTGAATCATACTTTTTTTCAGGGATTGATAATTGTTCCCCAAAAATTGTATCCGTGGAATTTTTGACCAAGTCAAAATAGAATTTATCTGCATCTGTGCTGACAAAATTGAGCAAACAATTATTAATCAAATAATTTTCATCCTTGATAATCAATTGATGGTCTTGACAAAAACTTGCAATCTCATCTTCAGTCAAAGTACTGAGAATGGTTATCGACGATACGATCGTTCTTTTTTGGTGGACATCACCACTAAGTGAAATTAATGCATTAGGAAATGCCCTTTTCAAATCCTCAACCAAGGTATTGGCTGTTGATTCAACTTGAGCAAAAAGATGTTTGTCACTTGATTCTAAAAAATATTCTAATTGCTCCTTGACACTTGCTTGCGTTTTAGTACCAAATCCTTTAAGATCGACCAACCTATTTTCGTTAATCGCATACAGAAGACCACCAATGGTTTCAATTTCCAATTCTTCCCAAATAAGTTTTATCTTTTTAGGACCGAAACCCTTGATATTAAGCATCTCAACGATACCTTCTGGCGTAATATCTAAATAGTTGTTTAAATCCTGTAATTCTCCGGTTGAGATTAACTCAATAATTTTAGCAGATATGGCTTTTCCTACACCTGGCAAACCATTTATTTCATCCTCGCTTAACGATGCAATTTCTTGAGGTATTTTCCTCAAATTTAGATATGCATTTGAATAGGATCTTATTTTAAATGCATTTTCCCCATGAAGTTCCATAAGTTTGGCCAGCAAATTAAATTGTTTAGCAATTTCTTTATTTGTCATAGAAGCAATAATTCTTTATAATTACTTAGATTAAGTTTGTGAGTGTTTTCTTTGTGGTTTTTTGATTATCTGCTATTTTCGTCGTTTATACAAAAGTGGTTAGAAAATTAAAACCAACTTAATAATTATACAAATAAGAGAAATAATTTTTGTGTTTTTAAATCTAAATAATGATAAATATGAAATCTGCAATTTTATTTTCAATGATTGTGTGCTTGATGGCATGTCAAGGACAGGTGAACAGCGGTGCAACTGCCGACTTGAAAGGTTATACAACTAGTATTGATAACGGTTCTACTGTTACGAGAGCAACGAAAGTTAATGCAGCTGGTGACTTGATTGAACAAGGATTTGTGAGTGGTGGAAAAAGAAATGGTGTTTGGTTAACTTACTATGAAGGTGATAATGCTGGAAAAATTAAAACATTAGCTTCTTATTCCGACGGACTCTTATCTGGTCCTTATTTAGAATTCTCGAATCGAGGGCAAATTGAAACAGAAGTTAATTATGCCAATAATAATTATCATGGCAAATTTGCTAAGTATAAATTTGGTAGAGTCGTATCTGAATCTAATTATAATAATAACATGTTGGATGGACTTTTGAAGGAATATGATGATCGTGGCAAATTACACAAAGAGATTACCTATAAAAACGGTAAACAAGATGGTATTATGAGATATTTCAACGAAGAAGGAGAAGTGACTTTGGAGTATGTGTATAAAGACGGAAAAAAAGTCAGCGGCGGTATAGTAAATGACAAATAATTAATCTGTAAAATCCAATTTTCAATAAGGCTTATTCGTTCTTAGAGTAAGCCTTATTTTTTTGCATAAATCACAGTCAGTCATTTACACATTAAAAAAAAATATATGTATATTTGCCTATTATTAAGCTAAATCTCTCATGTTTGATAGGTTTTGTCACCAATGACGTTTTTATTTATAACCAGATTTAGTCACAATTTAAGAAACTACATATGTCCTTAGCTCAAATATATTGTTCTGAGTTATCTGTTCTTGATATTCAAAATAAGCATACAATCCTTCGATTTGAAAATAGAATCAAGTGCCTGAATACTGTTTTTTGGCAAATGCACAACGCTATCTCTAATCAACAAAAGTCAATACTTGTTCTTGAAAGAAAGGACGATCTAGAATATATCAATTATTTTCTGTCAAAATTTAACCTTAAACCTCTCAGTATCATTTTAGATGCTAATACTGAATTTTTAAGTCCTATAACGATTAATAAACTCAACGAAAAAATTGAAGTTGAGCTAAATGATATTAATGACGAAAAGGCAAATATTACCTTTGAATTTCTGATGTCAGAGCTCCAAAACTATTTATCCAATTTAAGAACACCGAAACTTGGTAAATTAAGTATCCTCGACATCTATGAAAGATGTAAATTGAATCATATTCAAAATGCATCTTTAGATATCGATCTGTTTAATTTGATTCCATTTGATAAGTTTAAAGAGAAAAAAGCATTACTGCTATCAGCATCAAATTTGTACAAAAGAGAATTCAAATTTATAAATGGAAAGCATCTTTTTAATACGGAGATATTATTAACCACCAGTTTTGACAGCCTTCAAATCTTAATTGATGATTTATTAGAACAAGCAACAGAAATCACAAATGAGTTAAATATTTTAGAAGAAGCATTAGATGTTGAAACGAATATTAAAATTGTGGATAGTTCTAAATCAATTCAAACACTTCTTCATGAAATTAAAAATTATAAGAATGGGACTAACTATTCTGAAACAGAGTTAATCAAATTCGATTTTCTAATTAACAAGTTTTGTGAAGAATTAAAAATTGCAAACAACTTTGCTGGCGAAGTTAATGATAAAATAAAGTCAGCTGAAGAGGCGTTTGCCAATTTTCTCCATCTGATAAACTTAAAAAGAAGTTCAAATAAAAAATATATTCTCAAAAGAATTACCAAACATAATTCGCTTATTGACATAGTACCTGTCAGTAAAAAACTGAGTTCTTTTTCACAAAAGCTTGAAGAATTGAATTTATTTGCTGAGCAAGAATCAAACATAGGAAATTCGCCTTATACTTATAAAATATTTTTAGATGCGGTTGTTGAAAAACTCGAATTGGCTAAATACTTTTTAGAAACATCTGGAGAGTATATCACTTGGCTTAAATTCCTTAATCAAATTGGGCGTAATGACCGAACCCTCATTAATGCTTTTATAAACTTAAAAGGTGATTGGATAGCATTATTCGAGTCAGCTTATTTGTCTGGTTTTAAAAATTCTGAAATCTTAAAATTGAAAGATGCAGAAGTGCTTATTAATGAATTTATAAGTTGTTTAAAGGATTATAAACAAAGCATTGTTCAACAGATTTATGATATTTATCTGCCTCTTCAAAAGGATAATTTAATTGAATTGAATGATGGTAATTACCCTAAGATTTCTTGGCAAAACTTTTTCGAAGAATACAGCAATGCATTATTGACTAGGTATCCAATAATGATCATGGATGCACAATCATACGAAATGTATATTGATGCGATTACGCCTTCAATTGATAATACATTTATGTTGAATTATATTCCTAAAAAAATTCCAAATGAAGAATGGAGTCAAAATGTGATGACAGGATATTCTGCAAAGTATAACACAAATATTATTTCACGAGCAAAACAATTAGAAGATTGTTCAATAAGAAATTATAAGGGCATTGCATACAATATTAATCGCTCAATGACCCATATGAATTCTACGGAAATAAATATGGTGTCCCTATATCTGGGCCAATCGATTAAAAAACTTAATCCTCAGTTTAGAATATTCCAACTCAAAGGAAAATCCATAATATCATTAATGAAGGATGATAAAAATGCTGAACTTATTCAAATACTTAATGAATTTGGTGCTAAAGAAATATTCAGTAATGAAGAGGATTATAATTTATTACCAGCCGTTTTTGCTGATCCCAAATCCAAACCATTATTAATCGTTGAAGATGGATTTATTAGCCATGATCCTGAAAAATTCAATCTGTGGCAATTACAACTAATGGAACAAATTAGGATTTCAGGTGTCCAGATTGTTTCGGTGAATAATTATAAATTGTTAACCAATTCTACTTATACATTATCATCTATAATAACTAATATTCTTTCAAAAAACAATTTGGAGGAAGCGGCCGTTAATGTGTAACTATGATAAAACTGGATTTATCGAAATATCATTCTGAATTGAAATTCTCAGAATCAGGCGGTAAGAGATATGTATTTGATCCAATTAGAAAATCAAACTTTATCGTTCAACAAGAAGAATTGGTTAGACAAAGTTGGATTCAATACCTATTAATTTCCTGCAAAATTCGAGAAGCTTCCTTAAGCGTAGAAAAACAGGTGGTCGTTAATAAACTGAAAAAAAGAATTGATTTAGTATACTATTCTAAAGGGAATCCTCTTGTTTTATTCGAATTTAAAAGTTTTAATATTTCAATAAATCAGAATGCGGCGCAACAAGTAGCGAATTATAACTTGCAATTAAAAGTGCCTTACATTGTTATCAGCAATGGATTAGATCACTTTGCATTTTTTGTTGATTTAGAAAAACAAACCACAACGCCGTTGAATGATTTCTCCTTTTTATCTGAGCTCAATACACAAGGTTAATTCATTACCATTTTTAGGCTATTTTCATACTTTAGACGCTCTAAAAAATTATTACTATTTTTAGCAACCTTAATTATTTTATCTAAGTTCTCTTAGTGATAACCAAAGAAACTAAACTTGAGTAAAACCGTAATATTAGTGACCGGTTCTAATGGTCAAATTGGAACAGAATTGGTCAGTGCATTGCAGAAGAAGCATGGTCAGGATAGCGTCATCGCCACCGATTTAAAGGATAATGAAAATTCTGAAGGCATATTCGAATTTTTGGATGTAATGAATTTTGAAAGGGTAGAGCGCGTTATTAAAAAGTATAATGTAACTCAAATTTATCATCTTGCTGCACTTTTGTCTTCAAGTGGTGAAAAAAATCCAGCATTAACGTGGCGAATTAACTTAGATGCATATCTCAATATTTTACAATTAGCACATAAACATAAAATAGAAAAGATATTTTTTCCAAGTACTATCGGTGTTTTTGGACCAACCACACCAAGAATCAACACCCCTCAAAATACATCTTTTGTACCTGGAACCGTCTATGGCATTTCAAAAATCACTGGCGAACTTTGGAGTCAATACTATCGAAATACATATGGTTTGGATATCAGAGGAATAAGATTTCCTGGAGTCATCAGTTACGCCACAATACCAAAAGGCGGAACGACTGATTTTGCGGTAGAAATATTTTTTGAAGCTGTAAAAAATAAGAAATATGATTGTTTCTTGAAAGCCGATACCCGATTGCCAATGGTGTATATGCCTGATGTTCTAAAAGCAACTCTGGATCTGATGGAAGCGCCTAAAGAAGATATCAGTATTTCGTATGCTTATAATATTTCTGGATTTTCATTGACGCCTGCTGAATTAAATGTAGCCATAAAAAAATACATTCCAGAATTGCAAATAACTTACACGCCTGACAAGCGACAAAAAATTGCAGATTCATGGTCTGAAACGATAGATGATAGCTTGGCAAGAAAAGATTGGAATTGGTCACCTGCTTATGATATGGAAAGTATGGTAAAGGACATGCTTGATAATATAAAGTAAGATTTTATTAATTCTTAGATTGAAATGTTATCTTTTCAACACAATTAAAACTTATGCTGAGAAAATGGCTGGTAGGGATGTTTTTTGTCCTGATTTCAAGTCTGATTTATGCCCAAAATTCAGGAATTAAAGGAAAAATTCTCGATAGCAATGAAAATACACCTTTGATTGGTGCCACTATTTCAAGTAACGATTTAGGTGTTGTCAGCGATATAGAGGGTGGTTTTAATTTGGCACTTCAGCCTGGAACGTATGAACTAACTGTTTCCTATATTGGCTTTAACTCAGTTACACAAACAATTGAAATTGTAGAGAATGAATGGTTAAACATGGACTTTGCCTTAATTACAAGTGCTCATATTTTAGAAGAAGCAACTGTTACCGGCTCCAAACATGAAAAGAGCATTGGTCGTTCACCCGTATCATTAACCATTTTAAAACCCAGATTGGCTGACAATACCAATACAACCAGAATTTCTACACTTCTCGATAAAATTCCTGGCGTTCAAATAATAGACAACCAAGCCAATATTCGTGGCGGATCAGGATGGTCATATGGTGCAGGCAGTAGAGTGCTCTTATTAATAGATGACATTCCTGCCTTACAAGCAGATGCTGGTCGTCCAAGTTGGGGAGATATTCCTGTTGAAAATATCAGTCAAGTTGAAGTTTTAAAAGGCGCGTCCTCTACTTTATATGGATCATCAGCTTTAAATGGAATTGTAAATATTAGAACAGGATATGCTACTTCAACACCTGTTACAAAAGCCAATGTTGGTTATTCAACTTACGACAGTCCAAAAGATAAAAATAAACAGTGGTGGACGACGGCACCGAGTAAATTAAACATTGGTCTTTTACACAAACAAAAAATTGGAAAGCTTGATGTTGTAGCCAATGCCTATTATGAAAATTTTGAAAGTTATTATGAAGAAGCTTTCGAAGAAAAAAAGAGAGCTTCTGCAAATCTAAAATATCGTGTAAATGATAAAATTACCATAGGACTTAATACAATGTTTAATTTTGGAGATGCCGCAGATTACTTCATTTGGAAAAACGGCGGACCAGGTGTTTATAAAGGGCTAGACGGCACATTTTCAGTAAGAAATTATCAACGATATTACTTTGATCCTCAAATCACCATTTTTGGTAACAATGATTCCAGACACAAAATTCTTGGCAGACATTATTCAATAGATAATAACAATAATAATGGCCAAGCCAATTCATCAAAAACTAATTATTTTGAATATCAATATCTGAAGTCTGTTAATAATTGGGACCTTGATATTACAGCAGGCGCTGTTGGGCAATTAATTAAATCTGATTCCGAGTTATTGCAGGACTCAACAGTTACGCATAATAATTTTGCTCAGTATGTAGAATTTGATAAAAAAATAGGGTCGAAATTTACAGCAACCTTGGGATTTCGACATGAATATCATGAACAAAATAGTGAAGAAATTGAAGGAGGGAAAGACAGTGAGTCTAAAATAATTTCCAGATTTGGCATTAACTATGAAGTTGCAAAAGGAACTTACTTGAGAAGTTCTTGGGGACAAGGCTATCGCTATCCAACAATTGTAGAAAGATTTATAACGACAGCGGTAGGCGGATTTTTTATATTTCCTAACGCTGAACTGACTTCAGAATTTGGTTGGTCATCTGAATTTGGTGTAAAGCAAGGATTCTTATTTGGCGGCTTAAAAGGATATTTGGATTTGTCGGTTTTTTGGTCGCGATATAACGATATGACTGAATTTACTTTGCAACAAGACGAACTGGGCAATTTTGGGTTCCAATCTCAGAATGTTGGGAAAACAGATATCAAGGGATATGAAATAGAATTTGTTTCTGTCTTTAATATTCAAAATGCAGAAATTAATGTCATTACCGGATATACATTTATAAATCCCAAATATCAAGATTTCGAAAATAATGCAACCATATTTAATTCTATCAGTGTACCAATTGGAGAAACGGAAAAACAAAATATTTTAAAATATAGAAATAAGCATAACTTTAAAATTGATATTGAAGCCAATGTTGATAATTTTAGTTTTGGAGGCGCTGTTAATTTGGTTAGTGAAACCAAAACAATTGATAATTTATTAGGAACGGTCGGTCAAATTAGATTGTATAGAATGGCTAACCCAGGAGGATTTGTAAAACTGGATGGTCGTATATCTTATAAATTATCCTTTGCAAAGTTGTCATTGCTGGCTGAGAATATTTTAAATGAAGAGTATACGCTCAGACCAGGATTGCTTGAGGCACCTAGGAATTTTGGGTTCCGATTGGATTTTAATCTTCAATAGTTAATCATTAATATATTTTTAACAATGGTTTTATAATAACTTTTGGAAAAGGTTTCCGTTTTTATAAAATCTATTTCTATTCTTCTGTGTTATATAAATTATAAACTCAATATTTATTGACGAACTTAAAAATTTGAAATGAAAATGACATTTATAGTTGCCTTGATAATGACCTTATCATTTTCTTGTAAAAATGAAAAGACCAATAAAAAAGAGGTTATCTCTGAGGTCAAGAAAGTTGAAGCAGTAGCGGAAGAGAAAAAAGAATCAATGGAGGAAGAAGAATGGGCGACGACTGATAATAAATATGCTCCAATTAAAAAGGACACTGTAGATAAAGCTGAGAAAGAGAATGAAAAAAAGCAAACAGCGGGGAATAAAAGTGAGCCTAAACCTGAACCTGTCAAAGAAATAAAAACAGAGACTGTAGAAAAAGTTGGAAAGGAAACAGAAGAAGTGAAGTCTAATACAACAGATGAGTCTGATCGTTTGCCTAAGCCAGAGCCTGAGGAGAAAACAGAAGTTGTCGAACAAGTTGATCCAGGAGAACCGATTGTTGAAGTTATCAATGAGCCAGCACCGTTGCATGAACCTTTCAATGACTTATTGGTAAAGTATGTTTCCCAAAATGGGAATGTAAATTATAAGGGTCTGAAAACCGTATCGAAAAAATTAAATACATATTTGAATGCATTAAGCGAAACTTCGGTTTCTTCTCTTAATCGCTCAGAGCAATTGGCATTCTGGATTAATGCGTATAATGCCAATACGTTAAAATTAATAATTGAAAATTATCCAGTTTCTAAAATTACTGATTTAGATGGTGGAAAACCTTGGGACAGAAAGTGGATCAAAATAGATGGCAAGACATTATCGCTAAATAATATCGAAAATGATATTATCCGACCACAGTTTAATGAACCTCGAATTCATTTCGCTGTAAACTGTGCCGCTAAGTCTTGTCCACCGTTATTAAACAAAGCATGGACTGCAGAAAATTTAGAAGGCAATTTAAAAAGGCAAACAAAGAACTTTATAAATAACGCAGAGTACAATACAATTTCAAAAAATGAAATCGAGGTTTCGAAAATATTTGATTGGTACGCTGAAGATTTTGGCGATTTGATTGCTTTTATCAATAATTATTCAAGTACAAAAGTAAAGCCAAGCGCTCAAATTACTTTCAAAGAATATAATTGGAATTTAAATAATTAGAGACGATGAAAATTGTATTCTTAGATGCTTATACATTAAATCCTGGCGATATAGATGTGACTGAATTATCCTCATTGGGCGATATCAAATTCTATGATAGGAGTCGTGAAGATGAAATTCTAGAAAGATGTATAGATGCATCAGTTATCATTACTAATAAGTGTGTCTTAACCAAAGAGATAATTGAAAAACTGCCTGAGCTTAAATTAATTCAAGTAGCAGCCACAGGATATAACAACATAGATTTAGAAACAGCGAAAAATCAAAATATCACTGTTTGTAATGTCCAAGGATACAGCACTGAATCGGTCGTGCAACACACTTTTGCATTATTGCTCAGTTATCTGAACAATGTAAGTAGATACAACAGAGAAGTTTCGAGAAATGAATGGTCAACAAAAAAAGACTTTTCGTATTGGGAGGAGCCTATTTTGGATTTATCGGGATTGACTTTTGGGGTCGTAGGCTATGGAAAAATAGGAAGTGCGATTGCCGATGTGGCATTGGCATTTGGCATGAAAGTCTTGGTTTCTCATACAAGGGAGTTAGATATTCAGAAAGAAAATTTATCATTCCATTCTCTGGATTATGTGTTGAATAATGTTGACATTTTAAGTTTAAACGCGCCACTTAATAAATCAACACACCAACTGATTAATGCTGAGACGTTATCCAAAATGAAGTCCAATGCTATTTTAATAAATACAAGTAGGGGAGGATTGGTTAATGAAATGGACTTAGCTGATGCAATAAAAAAAAATATCATCAAAGCTGCTTTACTAGATGTGATGATGGAAGAACCGCCACCAATGAATCATCCACTATTTGCTTTGGACAATTGTATAATTACACCACACCAAGCTTGGGCTAATCAAGGTGCAAGAAAAAAATTATTGAATGGCATCATTGGAAATATCAGAAACTTTCAAAAAGGAAAACCATCAAATGTAGTTGTATAAAAAAAGACCAATAAAATTTATTGATCTTTTTTAATTTTCAAACTTTTAAGCCAAATTATCCCAATACAGGAATTCTCAGCATTTGACCAGGATAGATCAAATTTGGATCCTTCAACATAGGTTGGTTAGCTTCAAAAATGATGTTGTACTTCATAGGATCACCATAAAATTGTTTTGCAATTTTTGATAGAGAATCTCCACCTTGTACTTCATACATTTGCGCTTGAGGTGCAGGCGTTATGACAGAAATTCTGTCATCAATAGCTGCAACACCATCCATGTTACCTAAAATTAAAATAGCTTTTTCACGATCTTCTTGTGATTCTGCTTCACCAAAAACCATGACTGTGTCATTTTCAATTTCGACATCAATATTTTTAATTTTTAAACCAGAACTGACTAAGATACCCTCAAGTAATCCCTCTTGACGTTCTTTGGCAGCCTCTGCGCTTTTTGCTTTAGCTTCATTTTTTGCAGCAGAGCTTTTTAATAGTCCTGATCCTGCATTCTTTAGAAAAGAAAATAATCCCATTATAATATTTTTATATAATTAATAAAGCGAAACATATATGCGATCTAATCCATATTAGTATATGTTACGAACGATAAAATTATGTAAATCCTCACTTAAAGTATCTTATCGTCTAAAATTTATGCGCATAAGTAATAAATATTTTACATTTGTGGCTGAATGCGAACGTTTAAGCTCATATTATATTTTCTATTGGTTTCAAATGGCGTCAGCCATTTTGATACTATTATGGAGCAAGCAAATGACACCGATGTTCAAAAAGTCTTTGATGTTGAACATTCTGGTGAAGGACATTCTGACGATGCGACGACCTCCAACAACCCAATAAAAGAGCGCAAAGCTAAGAGAAGCAGTTCTAAGAAATTGCTTGGTTTTGCTGATATTAATGATTGTGAAGGCAACTTCGATTGCTTTTTAGTCAAAAACGCTGTTGGCAAAATCACATCGGAAGATAATATTGCCAAGCTTGATAGAAGCTTTTGCAGATTTGTTATGTATTCAAAAACAAGTTCCCCAGACGATACGACTCCGTCTTTTGCCTAATATTCAGGCTTTTAATTTTAAACTAGGTTTAAAATTATTTCTCAAATTATTTATATAAAAGGCAAAATAATGATTATCAAATCATAACACATTAAAGAATTATTTAATATGTTATTCATTTAAAAATTGATTGATAAGGATTATATTTGCCCGAATTTTCAAAAAACCAAATAGGCTATTTATATAGTCATTTGACAAAACCTTTTAAAATGCAAGGAAAAGGAATAATTAAATTTTTTCTGGTATTGTTATTCATTGTAACATTACTTCAGATATTTTATATGCTTCCAACAAGAACAGTTGAAGCAAATGCAGAAACATATGCAAATGAATTCGTGGCTAATAACCCAGGATTAGATGCGTATGAAGCAAAAAGAGACGCTAAATTTTCTTACCTAGATTCGATTTCAGGAGAGGAAATTATGTCAATTCCTCTGTTAGGATCATTTACATACGAAGACTTGAAATCAAAGCAATTGAATTTAGGTCTGGATTTGAAAGGAGGGATGAGTACCGTTCTTCAAGTAAATTTGAAAGAATTGCTGATCAATCTTTCTAATGATAATAAAGATGTGAATTTCAGAGCGGCACTTGATGCCGCTGAAAAAGCGCAGGAAAGCGCCCAATCTGATTACATCTCATTGTTTGGATCTGAGTATGCTAAGATTGAAAATGCGAAACCTCTGGCTTCATTTTTTAGAAAAAATGCAGTTCTAGGAGAAAGCATCGATTTTGAAACTGAGAATACAGAAGTTATTAAACTTTTGAGAGAGACAGCTACACAAACTGTAAAGTTGACTTTCGAACGTCTAAAGCAGAGAATTGATAAATTGGGTGTTACACAACCAAACGTATCTTTAGATCCTGCTAGAGATTTGATTCTTGTTGAAATGCCAGGAATTGAAAATCCTGAAAGAGCAAGAAATTTTTTACAAGCCAGTGCAGCGCTTGAATTTTGGGATACTTACAGAAATACGGATCCTCAAGTTATAAATGCATTAAGAAGAGCCGATGAAGTTTTGAAAAATGCATCAAGCGAAGATCAAGTTGATGAAACGCCTATTGAGTATGATACTATTTATACACCAATTCTTGATGATGATGGTAATGACACGGGTGAGCAGAATATGGAAATCATTGAGAAAGGTGCAGACCCATTTGCAACACAAGGACCTCTTCTAAAATTATTAACGATAAATGATGGTCAAGCAGGTGAACTGTCTTATGGTGCACAAACTGTTTTCGGATTTGCTGATAAGAATAAAAGAAATGCAGTAGACGAATTATTATCTCGTCCAAATGTAAGAAGTATATTTCCTGCAGATTCTAAATGGATGTGGTCGCGTAAACCATTTAAAACGGCAACTGGTGATGTCACGAAAAAGTACATGCTTTACTTATTGAAAAAGCAAAGTGCATCTAATGACAAGCCAATGTTGGAAGGAGACAAGATCACAAAAGCTGGTCATGGTCCAAATCCAGTATCAGGACAAATGGCTGTTACATTATCTATGAATAATAAAGGTGCTCAGATTTGGAGTGATATGACGACAAGAGCAGCTAACAATGGAAACAGAGAAGTTGCGATTTGTATTGATAATGAAGTTATTTCTGCACCAGGAGTAAGAGGACCAATTCCAGGAGGAAATACAGAAATTACAGGAGACTTTTCAGTTCAAGAAGCAGCTGATTTTGCATCTCTTTTAGAGGTTGGTAAATTACCTGCAAAAGTTGATATCATCCAGGAAGAAACTGTAGGACCATCATTAGGAGCGGCTAATATCAATAGTAGTTTATTAGCATTGATGATCGGTTTTGGTCTGGTACTATTTTTTATGGTGCTATACTACAATGGATCTGGAATAGTATCAATCTTAGCTTTATTGTTAAATGTATTTTTCATTTTTGGTGCATTGGCATCTTTTGGAACAGTACTTACTTTACCAGGTATCGCTGGTGTGATATTGACAATTGGTATGGCCGTTGATGCGAACGTAATTATTTTTGAAAGGATTCGGGAAGAGTTACGGGCTGGTAAAACAACACTAGCGGCTATTGGCGATGGGTTCAAGCATTCTTACTCTGCCATTATTGATGCCAATGTGACGACTATTTTAGTAGCGATTATCCTAGCCAAATTTGGTATGGGACCAATCAAAGGTTTCGCCGTTGTTCTAATAATCGGTGTATTAACATCATTGTTTACTGCTGTATTAGTTGGTAGAATGATGATTGATTGGTGGACAAAAGGTGATAGAAATCTTAGCTTCTGGAATGGCTTAACTAAAAACACAATGGCTAATCTTAATATTAATTGGATTGGAAAACGTAAAATTGCTTACGTATGTTCAGTTGTCTTAATAATTGCTGGATTAGCATCAATTTTCACAAAAGGATTTGACCTTGGTGTAGATTTTAAAGGTGGTTATTCTTATAATGTTCAGTTTGACGAAGCACTGAATGTACAACCTGAAGTACTAAGAACAGGTTTGGCTGATTACTTCGGCGCAGAGCCAGTTGTAAAAGCCGTTGATACAAAGAATACATATAATATCATTACGACTTACTTGATCAACGATAAGTCTGATGGGGCTGCTGATCAAGCAGTAGAAAAACTACATGAAGGCATTGTTGCATTAACAAATGCTAAGTCAAGTTTAGGAGAATTCAAATTAACAAGCTCGGAATCTGATGCACATGTTATCAGTTCATCAAAAGTGGGACCTACCATTGCAGATGACATCAAGACTAGTGCGTTCTATGCAGGTATTTTTGCCTTGTTGATTTTATTCTTATACATTTTTATCAGATTTAACAGATGGCAATACAGCTTAGGAGCTGTGGCGGCATTATTCCACGATTCATTAATCATCTTAGGATTATTCTCTATTTTCCACGGTGTATTACCATTTACATTAGAGATTAATCAAGCCTTTATTGCGGCATTATTGACAGTCATTGCATATTCAATTAATGATACAGTTGTTGTGTTTGATAGGATCAGAGAATACTTGGGTATTTATACTCAAAAGTCAACGGATGAGGTATTGAATTTAGCAATCAACAGTACTTTCTCAAGAACATTAATCACGTCAATTACGACGGGTATCATGTTACTGCCTCTTTTCATTTTTGGAGGAGGAAGCATTAAAGGATTTGCGTTTGCAATATTAATCGGAATCGTTGTGGGTACATACTCATCTATTTTCGTTGCGACGCCAATTGTAAGAGACTTTTCTAAAGATTTGAAACCAACAAAAACTAAAGCTAAGGAAGGATTTTCCAAAGCGGCAGCAAGAAGTTAGAATCAAATCAGTATAAAATAATGAAGCCTCGATTTTATTATCGGGGCTTTTTTATTTGTGGCTGCCATTCTTGAAAAAATATTCAATTTTAAATTTTATATTGGGTAGAAATTACTTTGTTTTAAATGAAAGAAACATTTTTCGGCATTCCAAATCTTGATATTTATCTTGTCATTGGAATTCTTGTTTTCTTTATTGTAATCGAATCTATTAGCGGATATTGGTCTCGCACTAATCGGACATTCGGTGATTGGATTCAAGAAGCAGGATCATACTTTGTGTTAGCTTTAGCTATCAAACCAGCTATCGTGTTTCTTGTCATTTTTATAGGCTCTGAATTATTTCAAGGATATAGTTTAATTGTCACCGAGACAAACTTACTTCTCTCAACTTTGATATTCATTTTGGTAGATGATGTTTTACAATATTGGTACCACAGATCAGCGCATGAATATCCATTTTTATGGAAGTTACACAGGCCGCATCATCAGGCAGAAGAAATGGGGTTTTTCGTTTCTTACAGGAATGCAGGACTGTATTATATTTTGATGCCCAATATTTGGTGGATAGGCATTTTTACTTTTCTAGGAGGTGCAAAAGCTGTTGCCATTGGGTTAGTATTGAAGCAATTGATAATTATTGGTTCTCACAGTACCTTGCATTATGATAAAATGCTTTACAAGTATAAATGGCTTAACCCGTTTGCTTGGGTTTACGAACACATATTTATAACGCCTGCTTTTCATCATGCTCATCATGGAAAGTCTAAACGTGATGGCATAAGTGATCCAAATGGAAATTTTGGAAATATGCTTTCGATATGGGATCAACTTTTTGGTACAGCACATTTTACAAGAAAATTTCCGACAGAGTATGGCTTAGATAATGATCCTAAAGAAGCTTGGTATGAAAGTTATTTTTATCCATTTATTAAATCGAAAAATCCTGAAAGTGAATTATCACGAACATATACGAAAAATAAAACGTCGACACTTTTGCCAGCTGATGTTTACTTGGAAGCAGATAAGATATACTTGTATTGTGCTTGTGGAATGAGTAAAAACCAACCATTTTGTGATGGCACTCATCACGGATCAAAATATAAACCCATTTCGTTTAGTGTAAAGAGAAGCGGGAAGGTTAAGCTGTGTAATTGTAAAAAAGCGGCAAATGCTCCTTTTTGTGATAACACTCATGAAAATTTAATTGATGAATAAATTATTTTACATCAGCATTTTGGTTATTATTTTTTCTTGTAAAACTGAAAAACCTAAAGTTGTAGAAGACAAGCTTGAAGTAACGACTGATATAGCTAATTTGGAAAAAGAGGCGCTGGCTGCTTATGCAATAAACCCTTTGTCTGCGCTCCCACTTTTTGATTCTTTGTCAACTGCTTGTGAAAAGGCTAATAATCTGGCGAAACAAGCGATCACTGAACTTAATATGGCAAATATATATGATGAGCATGCTCAGAAATTTACGCGTGCAAATTACCATGCCCACAAATCTCTGGCTATTTGGGAAACTTTAAACGACACCATGCAAATGGCAAATTTATTAAAGTACAGTGGTTATATAAATGGTGAATTAGGCAATTTTGAAATAGGCAAAAGACAAATCGATAAGGCAATTGAATTTTATAATATTAAGAATTTTGAAGAAGGAAAAGCGGTTTCCTATTTTAACATGGCAAGAGTCATTTTCTTAGAAGGTAATTACAAAAGCTGTGAACAGTTTTTTCGACTCTCTAAATCCTATTGGTTAAAAAAGAATAACGTAGGAAGAGTTATTCCGATCAATGATTTTGGAATTAAATTATATTCTAAATTAGGAGATGATAAAATGGTTGAAAAACTGAAACTTGAAAATCAGGCCCTTTTAAATAAATAACAGATATCTAATTTGAGAAAAATTTCAAATAAAAATTTAGGGATTAAATTTACTTGGTTGATCGCTGCCTTCTGTGCAATGTACATTGTCATTTGGTTAGGTCACAATGTTTATGTGACAAATAAATCTGCAATCTCTGGTTTTGATCTGAACTTCAGAAATTTCATTCTACCTTTAATAGTAGCCATTATTATATTGCTCATTTTCACTAAAGAAGTATTTTTTGGCTTTAAAAGTATTAAAGAAGAAATTTCCTATAAAACAATTTTCTTTTTTGTCTTGTTAGAACTTATAGTATGTGTGTATTTATTTAATCCAATAAAATATATATTGCAGAAAATGGAAGGAAGGGAAACAGCTTTGCTTTTTGCAGTGACAACCATATTGGTAAGTTTTGTTGGCGTGATATGGCACAGATTAAATCTTCCAAGCGTAGAAGATTAATATTTAAAAATAAAGAATGCGAAAATCGACTTTTGTTAAACATATTAATCAGCTTGATGAAACTGAATTGCGTGAAGAACTGACCATGCTTTATGACAAGATACCTGCCGTTCTTCAGTTCTATAAAATGGAATTAGGCACTGCTGAAGTCAGGCAAAAAACATATGCAAAGGCAAAAAAGGAAATCGAGGCAAAGTACAAAACAAAGAGTTACAGAAGACCGCGCAGACCACGCATTCAAAAAGTAAAGAAAATCATATCTGAATTGAAGAAATTAAGCGTGTTTTCATATGATATGATTGACATTTATTTATTTAACACAGAATGTGCGCTTAAATTCTCAAATGAATACAATTATTTTTCTCAACCATTGTTTAATGTAATAAAGAACTCGTTTGCCTCGGCATTGGAGCTTATTGATCATAATCAGATGCAGGAAGATTATGAAGAAAGATGCCAAAACGTAGTGACGGATAGCCACTATATTTATGATCTCAAAAATGAAATGTTAACTTTATTTAATGGTGTATACAAATCGTAAACATATTGCTTGGTATTTAGGAAGCTGTTTTTGCTTCATTGCCTTTGTCTTTGGCTCTTGTTCATTGACAAAGCCTGTGAAGACAGGTGAAATGGCATATGCCGTGAGGCAATACGATAAAGCCATTGAACTTCTTGAAGAAGAATATAAAAATGAAACGAAAGATGCCTCAAAATATCGAAAAGCATATCTTTTGGGTCAATGTAATGATATTTTACAGCGATTTAATGAAGCACTTAAATGGTTTGATATAGCGGATCAGTATGCAAAGACAGACAAATCAGCTGAGGATTTGGCCTATGCTTTGAAAAAAAATGAACGATATGTTGATGCCGAAAAACTATTCTCTGTGTTATATAGAAAAACCAAAGACAACACTTTTAGAGGTCAAGCGGATATTTGCAGATTAGCAGCAAAAAAACAAAATGAAGAGCCTAATTACGATTTAGAACCTTTTTCGGTAAATACAAAGTACTCAGAATACAGTCCAGCCTTTTTCGAAGATGAGTTTATTGTATTTTCTTCTGATAGGGAGGGCAGTACTGGGGGTGATACTTATGAAGCTACGGGACATTCATTTTCTGACCTTTTTGTGATGAGTAAACGTGGTCGTCAAGTCCATAATTTTGATGCAGTGATTAATTCGGCCGCCAATGAAGGTACGGTTTGTTTCAACAAAACATTTGATGAGATTTTTTTCACAAGATGTGTTTCTGAAGGTAGAGATGGACAATTTTGCAAGATATATTACTCTAAAAGGTTTAATGGTTATTGGGTAGAACCCGAACCTATTATGTTTTTCGATGATAAAACAAATTTCTATCATCCAACTTTAATTGAAAATGACAGCGTCTTAATTTTTTCTGCTGCTCCAGATGGAAAGTCTTACGATCTTTTCTATTCTGAACGTATTGGAGATGGATGGTCAGAAGCTGCTATCATGCCGTCAGTAATTAATTCTTTAGGCAATGAAAAATTTCCAACTGCTTACAACGACACCCTTTTCTTTGCCTCTGATGGACATCCTGGATTTGGAGGATTAGACGTTTTTAAAACTTATGTCAATGATGATGGTTCTTGGGCTCGGCCAAAAAACATGGGATTTCCTATCAACAGTGGCGCTGACGATTTTGGGCTTATCGTAGAACAAAGTTTTACACCATCTGAAAACATCGTTCTTGAAGGATTTTTTACGTCATCTAGGAATTATTCTAATTTAGATGATATCTTCTTTTTTTCAATTTATCCTGAAGAAGAAGCTGAAGAAGAAGCTGAAGAAGAGGAGACGGAAGAAGTTGAAGAAGAAATAGCTGAGTACCAAATTTATTTGGCAGGTAGGGTAGTGGAAGTTCTTTATCAGGATGGTGATCCTAATAAAGAAGTGACAGGAAAGAATCCGATCAGCAATGCATTCTTAAATATTGAAACTCCAGATTCAACTTTTTCAATGAATTCAGATTCTAGCGGCCGATTTCTATTCGAAGCCAATTCTGGTCAATATAAGCTTATTGCAAAAATGCAAGGCTTCCTTTCAGATAAGGCAGATGTGATTATTCCGGATCGTTCCACTCTGAAAGCAGACACCACCATAAATATTGAAATCGATCTTGATAAGATAGTTTATGATGCTGAAATTGTCATTCCTAACATTTATTATGATTATAATAAATGGAACGTAAGAGATGACGCGAAACCATCACTTAATTCACTAGAGGAATTACTGGTACTTAATCCTCGGATCAATATCGAATTAGGCTCTCATACAGATTGTAGGGGCGAAGATGATTTCAATTTAGACCTTTCTCAAAAAAGGGCACAATCTGTTGTGACTTACTTGACACAAAAAGGTATTTCAGGAAACAGATTAAAAGCGGTTGGTTATGGTGAAACAAACTTCGCTATTGACTGTAATTGTGCTGATTGTACCGAAGAACAACATCAAATAAACAGAAGAACGACTTTCAAGATTATTCAGTAAGCACATTCTGGAAAATAATCATTAATTAAGGAGTAGATCCACATTGTTTTCATTGAATACATTGTGTCAGCCTTCCCACCCGCTTTGCGGTTCTCTTCACCAAACCTTATGGTTTGATCCTCCGGATTTCGCTTCGTTCATATTGTATTCATTGTATTCATTGTATTCATTGAATTCATTGATTTCATTGTATTCATTGCTTTCATTGTTTTCATTGCTTTCATTGTTCTGGCCAACCCACCCGCTTCGCGGTTCTCTCACCAAACCTTACGGTTTGTTCCTTCGGATTACGTTTCGTTCACCCACCCGCTTCGCGGTTCTCTTCACCAAACCTTATGGTTTGATCCTCCGGATTTCGCTTCGTTCATATTGTATTCATTGAATTCATTGTATTCATTGTATTCATTGTATTCATTGTTTTCATTGCTTACATTGTATTCATTGTATTCATTGCTTACATTGCTTACATTGCTTACATTGTTTTCATTGGTAAATATGGATGGTTTTTATTGCCAATAATTGAGTTTGGTATGACTTTTGAATCTTAATAGAAAAACTTAAATCCATGCAACTATTTATTTTAATACTAGTGACTTTAAATTTATTTCCGTCTCAACAGGCCGAAGTAATCAATGAATCCGCAGAGAATGGAATAGTCATTGAAATAGTGGATGCTGAAAACTTAGATTTTCAGTTTACCATGAAATACGAAGAAAGAAGGAAAATGATCAAAGTAAGATCAGAAAAACCAATTAAGTCTTTAAGGACAGTTGATGCTGCTACAAGTACACACAGAGGGTATAATGTGGCAGGTTCTGAATTGATCTTTTTACCGAAAAGCGATTTTCCTTTAGGTTCTCATGTTGCAGAATTCAAATTTGAAAATTCCAATAAGGTTGTTTTGGCCAAGATACACGTAACCGAACCAGCCCTTGTAAACGGCTAATAAAATAAACTTAACATACTAACTTAATACGTTCAAGGCGCGTTCACTTTTTGTGAACGGGCTTTTTTTATGGGTTGTCACTGACAAATTTATAACCTACGCCATGAACAGATTTGATGTATTGAGGCTTTTTTGGATCTTCTTCAAAGTGCTTTCTTAAAGCTGCTATAAAATTGTCGATTGTTCGTGTAGAAGGGAAGACATCATATCCCCAAACTGATTTGAGAATGTCTTGTCTCGAAACTACTTGGTTTCGATTTATTATCAATAATTTGATGATGCTTATCTCCTTAGAACTCATGTCAAATGTATGTGCATTGTTGCGTCCGACATGCGTTTTAAAATTGATAGAATTTGTTCCAAACGTATAAATACCTTCAACAATATCGACGGCATCATCTTGCGTTCTTTTTAATAAGTTTTGAATTCTAATCAGTAATTCTTCTATTTCAAATGGTTTGGTCAGATAGTCGTCTGCGCCATTTTTTAAACCTTTTATTCTATCGCTTGAAGTATCTTTCGCAGAAATGATGATGATCGGCATTTCTGTGTTTTTTAAGCGATGTCTTGTCAGAACGTCCATGCCATTTACAAATGGCAACATCAAATCGAGAATGGCTAAATCAAAATATTCGTTTTCAAATTTTTCCAAGGCTTCTTTGCCATCATTGGCAACTATAGCTTCATAGCCTTCCATTTCTAAGTTTAATTTAATAACCTTCCTCAGACTCGGTTCATCCTCAACTAATAATAATCGCTTTTTCTTCATATTGGGAAACCTATTTTAACCTCAGTGCCAGAAGGTTTATTATCTAAAATATCCAAGGAAGCTTTGTGTGCTTCTGCAATTTCTTTGACAATAAAAAGACCAAGACCAGTCCCTTTAGTTTGCCTGATATTTTCATCTCCAACACGATAAAACTTATTCAATATTTTTTTCTTTTCTTCATCTTTAATGCCTTCTCCAAAATCTGAAATTGATAAAATCATTTGATTGTTTTCAATAACGGTTGAAATTTGAATTTGATTTGAATCACCAGAATACTTTACAGCATTATCAATAATATTGTCAATAAGTTTGGTTAAAGCTTCTTTGTCTCCTTTGATCATCTGCTTAGTTTTCAGTAGATCAAGCTCCATGTCGATGTGAGGAAATATTTTTGCGATCCTATCGGCTCTAACTTTTACCAAATCAGAAAAGTTTATCGATTCAAAATTAAACTGGTACGCACTCTCCATTTGAGCTGCAGTTAAAATATTATTAACCAATGACTCCAATCTTAACGATTCTTCATAAGATGTATTGAGTAATGATAAGGATTGTTCTTTATCGAGCTCTTTATTCGCTAGGGTTCTGTTAATTAAATTCAAAGAAGTGATCGGCGTTTTCAATTCATGAGTGACACTTAATAGAAAATTGTTTAGCCTGGAATTCAGTTTTAATTCTGCCCATACAGCCCGATAGATAAGTACCAGTCCAATGATGATTGATATCGCAAAAACCAAGCCTTCACCAAGTACCATTATTTTAGAAGATTCATATTCGTTTTCTATATCTTCCAGACTTTGAATATTGTTTTCTACTAAATATTCTTTTTTAAGATTATAAATTTCAGAATTTTTCTTTGATAATAAAATGGCCCACCAACTGAATGCTGCCACAAGATAGGTCATGACAATAAGATGGAAAATGCGGTATTTATTTATCTTTTTCAACGATTATTTATGCATCACTTTATCAAAAGCAGCATTGATTAACTTGGCAGCTTTTTTTAATGTTTTTTTATCATGAGCAGCTGAAACAAAACCAACTTCATATCCTGAAGGACCCAAATAAACACCCTGATTTAAAAGTTCAGCATGCATTTTTCTAAACAAACTCATCTTTTCAGGATTGATGTCATCTGCTGTGATTGCTCTTTTATTTGAAAATGAAAACCAAAAAATCGATCCAATTGTTTGAATTCTAACTTTGTATTTTTTTGTTTTAATATGCTTGCTAATAAGGTTGACAAAGTATTGTGTTTTATCTTCAAGCTTTGAGTAGAATCCTTTTTTTAGTAATTCTTTTAAAGTTGCTATACCTGCAGATATAGCTAAAGGGTTAGCTGACAATGTGCCCGCTTGGTAAACATCACCTAAAGGAGCCACTTTTTTCATGATTTTTTCTTTACCTCCAAAAGCGCCAACTGGCAATCCACCACCAATAATTTTTCCAAAGGTTATAAGATCGGGTTTGATGTTGTAATGACCACTGGCACCTTCAAAGCCAGCTCTGAAACCAGAAATGACTTCATCGAAAATTAACAATGCACCATATTTGTCACATAACTTTCTCAGTCCTTTCAAGTAACTTTTATTTTGTAAAAGCAAGCCATTATTGGCTGGGATAGGTTCAATAATAATCGCTGCGACATCTTTATTTTTCTTCAAAACTTTTTCGCATGCTGCTAAGTCATTTAAAGGTAAAACAATTGTTTCTTTAGCAAACGATTCTGGAATGCCGGCAGATGTTGATACGCCAAATGTTGCCAATCCTGATCCTGCCTTGACCAACAAAGAATCCACGTGACCATGATAACAACCTTCGAATTTTATGATCTTATTTTTTCCTGTGTAACCTCTGGCTAATCTGATCGCTGACATGACGGCTTCAGTCCCTGAACTGACAAAACGAACCATATCCAAATATCTGTGATTCTTTAGCAATAGTTTACCTATTTCATTACCTAAAGCTGTTGGCGTTCCGAATGACGTTCCATTTTTTAAATTCTTATTCAGCGTCGTACGAATTGCTTTATGATTATGTCCCAGAATAAGCGGTCCCCAGCTGCAACAAAAATCAATATATTCATTGTTGTCGACATCTGTAATATGGCATCCTTTGCCTTTTTTTATGAAAATAGGAGGTCCATCTACTGATTTAAAAGCTCTTACGGGTGAATGAACCCCTCCTGGAAACATTTTTTGCGCTTCTTTATAAAGCCTAGCGGATTTATTTCTCTTCAAAATATCTGTTATTTTGCGACAAAAATAAGCCTAATTGGTAACTGATTTTGCTGAATTCATGATAATTCTGCTTATCAAAAATTATTATAAATAAACTGTGTAACTTTACGCGCCTGAGAATAGATTAAAATTTGCAAATAGATATAGCTGAATCGATAAGAGAAACGCTGGCAGAGCGGAATCCAGTGGGTTTGTACGGATTAGGGACCTTGTCCTTAGATCACGTGCCTGCTGATTTTGGTCATCTTAGAAAATCACTCTATCCTCCTAAAATGGACATGATTTTTACTGAAACCATGTCCAACAATTCCGCTATAATCGATTGGTTGTCCCTCAAATATGATATTACCATCGAAGAAGCT
Source organism: Saprospiraceae bacterium (assembly GCA_013001975.1). Classification (GTDB taxonomy): domain Bacteria; phylum Bacteroidota; class Bacteroidia; order Chitinophagales; family Saprospiraceae; genus RFSX01. Next base: position 28,365 of record JABDKX010000104.1, read on the forward strand.
CAAAAAGCATTTACATCGTTTTGTGAAAAGTTGCTGAATGCAATGGTCAATTATGGCAAAGTTAATCTTCAAGGTGTTGCATATTTTTATAAAGATGAAGATCAAATTCTCAGATGCGAACCCGATCAACAATTTTTGTCTTTATTCTATAGAGGATTGCCAGAAGTAGAAATTAGCTTGCTGTCTGCTAACAAAGATGTCATTACGCCGCCTCCTGTTGTACCAGTTGATAAGCCAGACAGTCAATCTCAATTGATCGAAAATGATATTGAAACCATTGAAGACAATTTTGGCAATATTGAAGAGGAGATTGAATTGATTGAAGATAAAGCTGAAGAGATTGAAGAAGTTCAAGAAAGAGAAGAACCAATCGAGCATGAAGCATTTGATATTTCACTTACTAATGAAAAAGAAGAATCAGAATCACTCGGTTCAACTGCTACACCGGTGATAGTTAATGAAATATCAGAAACAGTTGATAATACTAAAGTTGTTCAATCTGAGCTAACAGAACCGACTAACGAGGTAACTTGGAATCCAGATAATTCTAATGCTAAATGGGATGAAGGCGATTCTATTTTTAATTTGAAAACCTTACTCTTATTACTTGCTTTATTATTGTTGTTGTGCATAGGTTATTATGCGTGCAACAAATTAATGAACAATAAGGGTGTCCTTCCGCCTTCTGATGATCCGACCAATTTGATTGATGAAGACAACCCAGATCTTGCAGCAGGCTTGATTGACAGCAGCAGTCTTGAAAATGGTACCGTTGCTTTACCTGAAAAATGTATTATTATAACGGGTGCATTCAAATACTCAAGGAATGCCATAAGAATGCAAGATAAGTTAGTGAGAGCAGGGTATGATGTTTACAAAGAAACCAATGGTAACTTGACAAGGGTAGGGTTTAAGTATGATTGTAAAAATGAAAACCTAGAAGATTATCTTCAGAATATAAGAAGAACCATATCTAAAAAAGCATGGTACCTCGATCCCAGTTTGTATGTTGAATATGAACAGTAATTAGATTTAATTACAACCTAAGTCAATTCTACTTTGTGCATCATTATTTGGAAAGCAAAAACCAGAAAGTAAAGATTCTGGAGCGTAACGTTCCATTTCTGGATCACGCAAAGCCTTCTCTATAAATGCTATCAATTGCAGTTTTTCTTCTTCTGTTAATCCTAAAGGAAGAAATTTTTCGGAAATTATTGATTGATCTACTCTTTCATTTTCAGTTTGAGCTAAGTTTTTATAATCTATAAGATCTTTTAAATTTCTTTTGCTTGCACCGTGGAAATAAAAAGGGGCGTCTCCTACATTGTAAATTCCTGGCACTTTAAATTTAAAGTTGTCCTCAGGTCTTAAAGTAAATCCACCTCGACCAAAATTTCTTCTGTCATTAGCAAAAGCATTAAATGAAGGACTTTGGTCCATATCCTTAACGCCAAGTGCATGAAATTCTAAAGATCCAAGGTTTTCTTCATAATGACAATTGCTACAATTGGCTTTACCGAAGAATAAGATGGCTCCTTTTTTCTCATCGTAGCCCAATGCGGAGTTCTGGCCTTTAAGCCAATTTTGAAATGGAGCTTTATTTGTGAGAATTGTTCGAATGTATGCTGACAATGCCAGTGCGCCGGCATAGTTGCTGTATCTTAATGAATCAACTAATTCTGGGTATGCTGAATCAAAATGTGATCGGTAACCATAGGCATCAATCAGTTCTTCATTTATTGTATAACGATGAGATTCTATACCCTCAAAGTTTTGAGTTTCAATCGCTTCGAATCCAAGATGGTTTCTTTCAGTATCTTCTCTGAGATCCCAAACAGCTTCAGTATCTTCATTAACACCTCTTGCTCCAAATTGACCATTCCAAAAAGTATTTTTAACAAAAGCGACATTAGCTAAACTGAGAGGTCTTGCACTTTGAACGTCCAATTCTGATTCCACATATTCAGGATGTCTTCTTCTATCTTCACCATTTAAACCAAATCCTTGCCCTCCATCAGCTATACCTTGGAAGTTTCCTGGTCTGAAACCAGCTTCTGGAATATGACAAGTAGCACAAGAGTAAGTTCCTTTTCCTGATTCTTTAACAGCGCCCATTGCAAATCCTGTTTCGTAAAATAGAAACTTCCCTAATTCGACACGCTCTGGTGTTAATAAGTTTTTCTGATCTTGCTGAATAGCCGATAAATCATTTTCATCTGGAAGAATATAATACTCCATTTGTCCAGTGGGAGAGGCCTTTTTTATCAAAGCTTCCATTTCTTGATCTAATTCAATCAATTCGGGCATTTTATCTTTTACACATGCTGAAAATAAGCATAGCCCTAGAATTGAAATCAAAAACTGTTTACTCATGTATAACTTGCTTTAAAAGAAGTGACAAAATTAATAAAAATTGTCCAATTTTGCACATTTCATATTATAGATTTTTATAATATGTATATTGTTGTATTTTTGACATTTTAAGCACACAGTTGATAAAAAGCATGAAAAAGGACACAACTCTTCTAATATTGGCAGCAGGAATGGGGAGCCGCTATGGTTCACTAAAGCAAATGGATGCTTTTGGACCACATGGGGAAACCATTATCGATTATTCAATATATGATGCTATTGAAGCTGGATTTACCAAGATCGTTTTTATCGTTAGGGCTCATTTTCATGAAAAAATTGAAAAATTATTCAAAGAAAGGATAGGAGACAGAATTGAAATGGTCTTCGTAGATCAAAAATTGAAAAATCTTCCTGAAGGCTTTAAATTAAACCCTGAAAGAGAAAAGCCTTGGGGTACCGCACATGCTGTTTTGGTAGCTAAGGATGTTATAAATGAGCCATTCGCCATAATCAACGCTGATGATTACTATGGGAAAGAATCTTATAAAACGGTCAATAATTTTTTGACACAAAATGACGATGACAGTCATTACACGGTTATCTCTTACTTGTTAAAAAACACTTTGTCTGAACATGGCTCCGTAAATAGAGGCATTTGTATGTCTGATGAAAATCAAAATCTGACTAAGATCGTCGAGACTTTGAAAATATTTAAAAATGAAGACGGATCGGGAAGGTATACATTGAATGAAAAAGAACAATACTTAGATCAAAACACCTTAGTTTCAATGAATATGTTTGGTTTTTATCCCAACTACTTTAAATATGTGAATGATTACTTCAAAACTTTTCTCAGAAATGAAGGTGATAAATTAAAATCGGAATTCTTTATACCGTTTGTTCTAGATCAAATGATCAAAGACAAATTGATTAATGTGAAAGTTTTGACATCTCCTTCAACTTGGTTTGGTGTAACTTACAAGGAAGACAAACCAATAGTCATGGGGAAAATACAATCACTTATCGATCAAGGCGTTTATCCAGAAAAGTTGTGGTAGATAAACTATTGACAATCTAAATCAGATTGCGAAATAACATCATTATTTGGGTAACAAAGACCTGATTTGATATGAGTGGGTTTATATCTGTTTAGGTCAGGATCATGCAATGACTTTTCAAGAAAACTGACAAGGTTATCAATTTCAACTTCAGTTAATGTTATCTTATTTAATTTATTTGAAATCAATGTTTGATTGACTCTTGGGTTTTCTGTCTCTGCATTGAGTTTATATTTCACAACATCTTTAACACTTGTTTTACTGGATCCATGGAAATAGAAAGGAGTGCCTTTTAAGTTGTAAATACCGGGTACTTTAAATTTGTATAAATCTGATATTTCATTTGTAAATCCACCACGACCTAAATTCCTTTTGTCTTTAGGATCTCTATTGAGCGCATCTTCATGATGATCCATATCTTTTGCACCTAAAGCATGAAATTCATTAGAACCCAAGTTTTGGTTGTAGTGGCAACTGGTGCAATTGGCCTTGCCAAAAAACAATTTTGCCCCTTTTTTCTCTTCAAGCGAAAGCGCATCTTCGTTTCCTTTCAGCCATTCCTGAAATGGCGCTTTGTATGCTATGATAGATCTGATATAAGCAGACAATGCTAATGATGCAGTGAAATTTGAATATCTGGATTGCTCATTGAATTCAGGAAATGCTTCATCAAATAATGCTGTGTATCCATAAGCATCCATCAAGTCTTTGGTAACCAACATTCTGTGTGAATGAATACCTTCAAAGTTTTGAGTTTCTATAGCTTCGTATCCTAGATTATTTCGTTTTGTGCCTTCGTCTAATGCCCACAAGTGTTCTGTTCCGACGTTTGCATGTTTGCTGCCAAATTGGCCGTTCCAAAAAGTATTTTTCACGAAAGCAACATTGACCAAACTAAGCGGTCTTGCAGCTTGAACATCTAATTCTGATTCTACATAATTGTCATTCATATACCTTTGGCTTCCATGTTCGCCATAACCCATCCCGCCATCAGCGATGCCTTGCATTCTGCCAGATCTGAATCCAGCTTCTGGAATATGACAAGATGCACAAGAATAAGTGGCCATTCCTGATGGCTTTTTAGCATCCATCGCAATACCCGTTTCAAAGAATAAGAATTTTCCTAATTCAACTTTTGAAGACGAAAGTGGATTTTTGGGATCCTGAGGAATTAAATCGTATTGATTAGTATAAGGCAGAATATAGAATTCAGAATTTCCTGTAGGTGAATGAGATGTGATCAGTTCATCCAGTTCTTGATCAATATTAACATAAATATCAAATGTGTCTTCAGAACAATTACTGAAAACGATTATCATAGTCATCAGAGAAAAGACAATGGCTGCCTTCCAATTAACCTCAATATTTTTCACTCAACAGGGTTTTGCTATTAAAAGCCAATATTAGTGCCAATGTAAGGACATTTATATGCTCATTTTAGACAAGCAGTTGTCAAAAAAGTGGATTTTGGAGGATTGG
>JABDKX010000220.1 GCA_013001975.1 Saprospiraceae bacterium
ATATGAACTTCAAAATTAGTCTACTCCTAGGCTTATTTATTTTTTCATGTAAAAGTGACGTCGTAAAGCCTGAACAAATTGACAAGTCCTATCGACTTTTCAATGAGGCTATCTTCGAACAGCTTGGTAAACCATTGCGGCTTGGTCCTGCTAAAGCTGAATATTATTTATGTGACTTTGATACGATTACAAAAGATAGCTTTAAGAATATATATTTGGATAGCATCTATCACATTTTTACAAATAGTAAGCTATTACTTCTTCCAAAAAGAAAAATTAATTTTGATAGTCTTCAGTACGAATTTACATATAGTTCAATTTCAAAATCATATGCTTCAAAAAACAGTTTGGATCCAGCCGTTTTTGATTTAAGTTATTACTCTGATAATTTATTAGGCGTTAGTTTAGGGACCAGGGAGAAAGGTGAGATGATGTATGATATTTATGATGTGGAAAGTTTAAGGATTTTAGGCAGTAACAGTAAGCCAGAATATGATGGCAGTTTTTGTATAGGATCAAGAGCCATGACAGATACATTTGACAATATTAGAGTCGTTCTTTCAGTTGATCGTAAGATATTCGAAAAATCATTTTCAAAAGCAGCAATAGATGACCGTGTATTAGATAAAAAATCTGAATAATTTAGTGCTTCCAATCAATATAAAAGCTTATTTTTTCGTTAGAATTCTTTAGACCTTAATGTGAAATTTATTTTTTTACATATTAAATAAATTTATAATAAAATAGGTACGCTTATTGCACTATATTTTACCTAAATGTCAAAGAGTCGTACATTAGCAAACTTATAAAGATTAAAAATGAAATATACCTATCTACTTTTATCTGTTTTTCTTTTTGCCTCATGTGCAAGTAAAAAGAAGATTGAAGAAGCTCAATTAATCCATTCTCAAGAAATGGCTGTCGCTAATCAACAATTAGGAGAATGCGGAGAAAAGCTAAACGAACTCATGTCTCAAAATGAGCAATTAAAAAGTCAATTAAATACCGCTAAAACAAGTCTTGAACTCAGACAAGAGCAAATGGCTGATTTGAGGTCACAACTAGATGATGTTAAAACGCAAAGAGATCGACAAGTGGATCAAGTAGGTGAACTGACGGTTTTGTCTCAATCAGCAAACGATAATATAAAAGAAACGTTGGACCAATTAGAAGACCGTGACAAATACATCAAATTTTTACAGGCGGCTAAAACAAAAGCAGATTCTATCAACTTGGCATTAGCTATAAACCTAAAGGGAGCTTTATCAAGTGGGATTGAAGATGAAGATGTTGAAATTAAAGTAGACAAAACAGTTGTTTTCATAAACCTTTCAGATAAAATGCTTTATTACAGCGGAAGCTCAAATCTAACGACAAAAGCAAACGAAGTATTAGGAAAAATTGCAAAAATTGTTGAATCTAGACCAAACTTCGAAGTGATGGTTGAAGGTTATACTGATAATGTTCCAATTAAAAATTCATGCCTTGAAGATAACTGGGACTTGAGTGTCAAACGTGCAACTTCAGTTGTCAGACTATTACAAGACAAATTTAATATTGACCCTAACAGATTAATTGCGGCAGGTAGAGGACAATATAATGCACTTGCAAGCAATGATACCGCTGAAGGACGTGCCACTAACAGAAGAACAAGAATTATCATTCTTCCAAAAATCAATGAATTTTATGACTTATTAAATCCGGACATGGCGCCTAAATAAGTCTTTAAGAAGTAAATAAATTAAAGCCGTAAATTACTTGTGTAGTTTGCGGTTTTTTTAATTGCACTCTTTTGATAACAAGACCTGACATGTGCAATTACTTTATAAAAATCAGACAATGAAGCAACACTTTGTGGAAATAGAAGATATAGTTAGTAAGATCAAAAGAATTTATTCATTCTAGCAAATTTTTCTATTATGTCAATCAAATCATTTCTTTGTTTTTTTAGCCTCCTTTTCTTCACATCTGTTATCTATACTCAATCCATTAGTGGCAATGAAAATGTATGTCAATATAATTGTGAAAACTACACTTTAGAAAATGTAAGTGGTGGTCTGTTTGTTTGGAACGTTGAAAATGCAAAACTTGATGTTAATACAGGAAAAACAGTCAATATATGTTGGCGAAAACCAGGAACACATACGATTCAAGTGATTGACTTATCAAATACTTCAAATACACCAATATTAAGATTGGAAGTAACTGTTTATGCTGATTTGTTTACAGACATTACTTTCCCAGTAATAGAATCGTGTCCAAGAATGGACTCATTATCTAACGGTATCGATCAAGAATTTCCTCCATTAGAATGCGCTGTTGCATGTGAGAATTCTGAAAGTGTTTACTTAGCAGATGGGCAAGAAAATTCAGTTTTTGAATGGCAAATATCTGGCGCAACGCCTCAAGAAGATGAAGGCAATGTCATTACAGTATTATGGGGAGAAGCGGGCTTTGGAACAATTCAATTAACCGAAACAAACATAGGAGGATGTCAAGATAGTATAGAATATTGTATTGAAATATTAGAACAACCAACTGCTGATATAACAACCAATCGTTCGTTTTCTAATCCGTGTATTGGGCAAATAATTTACTTGTTTGGAGAAGGTGAAGATGCTGTTAACTATGAATGGTACGTCAATGATATCTTTTTATCTGATGAGCAAAATATAGAATTTGAAATCCCAAATGGTGACGGTCAAGAAATTGCGCTGATAACGATTTCAGAATGTATGTGTAGAGATACAGCCTTTTATTCAATTACTCCAATGAATGATGAAGGTCCAGTTATTTCTTGTGTTGGCACAACATGTTTGGGTAGTGAAGAAACATACTATGCAGAAAATATTTGTGGAGAATACAATTGGTCTGTCAGCTCTGAAGGGTCTATCATCGAAGGTGGCTCAATGTCTGACAACTACGTAACTGTTATTTGGAATAACGGCCCTATAGGTGAAATTACATTGTCAGTAAATAATTGTAATGATTTGATTTGTAACAATACCATGAGTGTTCAAATTCCAATTATTGAGCCTACATTAATAATTGAAGGTCCTGATGAAACGTGTAAAAGTG
>JABDKX010000235.1 GCA_013001975.1 Saprospiraceae bacterium
TATATATTTGAATTGTACGTTGATAAACCCTCGTAACATATTCAGATGAAAAGATTAACAAAAGCAGAAGAAGAAATTATGCATATGGTCTGGGAAACGGGTCCTTGCACTGTCTCTCAAATCATTAAGAAAATGGAAGAACCCCATCCACCCCACTCTACCATTTCTTCAATTTTTAGAATATTAGAGAAAAAAGGATTTCTTGATCATAAGAGTTATGGCCGTACTTATGAGTACTTCCCTATAATTGAGAAAAAAGCTTATACACGCTTTTCATTAAAAGATCTCGTTTCTAATTATTTTGAAGGTTCGCTCAATAATATGGTTTCTTTTCTTGTCGAAGAAAATGATCTTAACCTTAAAGAACTTTCTAAAGTCATTGAATCTTTAGATACTGCCAAAAAAGAATCCAATCAAAAACAAAACCATTAAACAATGTTCCATTACTTTATAGAAGTCAGTATCGCTTGGTTTTTATTTTTATCCATCTATTACTTTTGGTTAAGAAAGGAAACATTTTTCAAATCCAACAGATGGTATTTGATACACAGTATTTTATTAGGTCTGTTACTTCCACTTTTAAAAAATATACCTTTTTCATTTGGAAACGATGCTATCGTTAATGCGCCTATCGAATTTATAAATGTCAGCACATATTCCTTAGCAAATGTGGTTACCGCAAATACAGCTGAAAGTCAATCAATAGATTTTTTTTCCATACTCCAAATTCTTTATTTTATTGGCGTTAGCATATTAACGTTAAGATTGCTTTATGGCTTAGGAAAAATTTATAAGTTGTGGGCAACAGGAGAAAAAATAAAAAAAGGAAATTACACATTGGTAGTTATAAAATCTGATCACTTACCATTTTCGTTTTTCAACAACATATTTATTAGTCAATCATTTATAGAAAAAAAATACATTCAAAAAATCCTTGAGCACGAACTGGTTCACATCAAACACAAACACACCTATGATGTATTTATGGTTCAACTTGTCTCTATCATTTTTTGGTGGAACCCACTTATTTATATTTTCAAAAAACTGATTAAAGAAACGCACGAATATCTGGCAGATGCTTATGCAACGCTGGATAATGACATAAAGAATTACGGCCACATTCTTTTAGGGCAAAGCTCATCCGGAATCGAGCTTGCCCTTACAAATCAATTTTTTAATTCACTTCTAAAAAAACGTATTCATATGTTAAATCAAAAAAAATCGGCAGGATATAAACTGTCGAAGTACTTGTTGGCGATTCCGATATTACTATTTATGGTCATGCTGTTTTCATCTAACGCCATAATTGACAGTAAAGAAAATCTTCCATTTAATTTATCACCTTCTTACATAGAAACATCTTACAGTGACAACCCAGATATTCCAAAGGAATTAATAGATGCACTGAATGAATTTAAAAGTAAAGATGTCTCTCAGTCAGAAAAAATGAAAGATGTAAATACTTTATACTTAAATCTAAGACACAATTATATTGAATATGACCAATTTGTTATAGATGAACTTACTGAGTATTTCAAAACCATTAATCTCGATTTAAAAATAGAATCAGGAGAAGGCGATAGTTTTACGGTATGTGTTTCTACTCTTGATAGGAATGGAGATCCAAAAACTGAATTGGAAAAAGAATTTGGCAAACTATACGAAGTGTCGCAAGTTCAAGGTCAAGTTAGAAAAGAAAAGCAAGCTTTTGAAAAATTATATAGCAAATACAGCTCATTATATAAAGACTTAACTCAATTGAAAAGTGACTTTATTTCAATAGGATGTGCTTATGGAATGAAATTAGAATTCATGGAAAATTCTAGTATTCTTATGTCCTTTATGTATATCGTGCCTAAACACAACTTTGAAGCTTGGAAGAAAGGCGAAATGCCACAATACGATGAAATGGTTTGTGGAGAAAACGCGTTCCCTCCCCCACTCAATATTTTTGAAGAAAAAAGAGAGCACCCTATCTATAAATTAAATGATAAAGAAGTTGCACCTCCTATTGACGAAAGATTTGATCCTTCGATTAAACATAATCTCACGGTTTTGGATCATGATGCAGCAATCGAGAAATATGGTAAAAAAGGAAAACATGGCGCTTACGAAATAACACAATCAAATGACGCCATGGGTCTGGAAGGGCCTCCTAATAATATACTTTATATTGGAATAGATAATATTATCAAGGTGCATGGTTTTAAAAAGGATGTCAACAAACTAAAAACCAATATTGCTGATGAAGAAGAGTATGTCAAAATCAATCAAATTTCTGTAGATGAAAATGTAACAAGCATAAATATAAAAGCACTCAAACCAACACCACACAACAAGCCATTCAAAATCAAATTTGAAATAGAGGGTACAATAATAGAAAATGAATATTCTGTAAAAAGATTACCGGATCCAAAAATGTCATCTGATGAAAATGTATTTCTAAAAGATGACAGTAATAACGCAGATAAAGAAGTTTTACGCCCTTTATACTTTCATGAAGGCGTTGAAATTGACATGCCTAAACAAGCTCACCTCAAACTTGATGGACACATCGTTCATTACCTTGGTAAAGAAGCTGTAGAAAAGTTTGGAGAAAAAGCCAAACACGGAGCTATTGACATAATAGGAAGCTATACAATTACTGAAAAGGATGAAAGTCTACTTGATCAAATAAATGAATTTACATACGAAGAGAATCCTAGTGATACAATTATTAAACCTAAGGAATTTAATAATGTATCAGAGGAGGTCGACGACCAAGGCGCAAAAATTGACACGCCAAATGCATTTACTTTTGAACCTAATGCAGATACAAATAAATATAAAAAAGAAATCAAACTCTCATCTAAAAATAATAAAGATCCCCTTTTTGTCATAGATGGAGAAATTGTGATTAAAGGAAGTATTAATAATCTTGACCCAAAAGATATTGAAAGTGTCACTATATATAAGGACGCAAAAGCCAAAGAGAAATATGGTGAAGCTGGCATCAATGGTGTAGTTGAAATCATAACGAAATACAAAAAGAAAAAGGAAAGAAAAAGAAGAAAAGAAGCGAAAAAGAAAAAAGCAGAAAAGCAAAAGGCTGAACTTAATGTAGCCAAAATCATCGATGAAGTGCAAATTGATGCAGAAAATGAAACAGACATAAAATCTTTAGCTACTTACAATCTTTCTGAAGAAAAAGGTAAAGACAAAATTTCATTGACTGGCGATTTTGATGAATATGAATTTATCTTCACTAGAGAAAATCAAGTGCTTGAAGAATCAATGCCATTAAAATTTAAAATGGCTCAAAATCCGGTTTATAATAATAGAATCGAATACGAATATTGGACTGATGAATTAACAACTATTGAAGCCATCGTTTTTGACAACGCTGGAAGAAAAGTTATGAAAACAGATTTTACGCCAACAATTAAAAATGGTGTCGCATCGTTTGATTTAATAGAATTAGAAAGTGGCGTTTATTATTTCCAATTAAATCAAGTTTCGCAACGCGTAACAAAGCCATTTATAGTTCCTTAAAGAAATTTAAGTTCTAGCTAAGACTTAATCAAGCCACAGTTGCGAAACGACTGTGGCTTTTTTAATTTATATCAACTATTTTTGATTTATATCGTTAGGGTAATTATGAAGTATTTTTTCACTTGTTTAATTTTATTTTCTCTTTCAGTGGCATATGGCCAATCTCAAAGAATCCAATACAATGTCATCGTTAATAATGACGACGATAAACTCCAATTTGACTATGAAGTTGTAGATCTGGATGACAAGTCAAAATCTACTACACCCCGCAATATCGATGAATTCCTAGTTGCTTTTTTCAACGATATTTCAATTTTGCCAGCAGATAAAAATCAACCATTATTTTATATCCATGGTATGTGGGGCGGTAAAAAGTTTGCATTTAATCGGACATACAAGATGATGGAAGCATTGTATCTCGAAAATGAAGCAACAGATATCGCTAGAATTATTTCTATAAAATGGCCTGGTAATAACATGGAATACAAAGTCAACAAAGCCACACTTTATGAAATAGCACCTGAGGTTACCGAATGGTTTTCCAATTTCCTTCTTAAATTTCATATGTATAAATATGTCTCTAAATCATATAATATATCATTAGATATTTTGGCACATTCATTAGGAACAGAATTAACTAAAGAAATTTTATGTGGCATTAATTATGACAATCTCGAATATCCACTAATCGATAATTTAATTTTAGCTTCTCCAGATTTAGTCACTGATGTTTTTGAAACTACACCTTGTTTTACTAAAAACTTGTGTATGACAAATGAAACGCACATTTACTTTAGTGAAAGAGATTTGACATTAGGTGTTTCAAATAATTTGAATAAAATTGACAGGTTAGGTCGAGCGGGGCCGAGCGAAAAATCTTCTATTCCAACTAATGTATGTTTTATTGATGTGTCTGATGTAAAAGATGAAACCAATTTTAGTGATTTAATGACGGGTCATTCTTCATTTAGGGCCTCCCCTATTGTTTCGCAAGATATTCTTGAAGTTTTAACGGAACAAAAGCAACACGATCGCGTCCCTCGGAGTTTGATGAATTCAGAAAAAAGGATTTACAAATTAGTCGTTGATGAAGATCAATAATTACTTTTTGGTCTCGACAATTATTTCATCCATAAATTTGAAAATCTCAAATTGTACATCTTCCCAGGCACTATTCATGTAGCTTGAAGTAATCACATGTCCTCTTGCCGTTCCGAACGGTTTTATGACTATTTTATTATTAGGCGTCTGTATTGTTTTTCCAAATTCATCAATTTCACTGATACAAATAATCTTATCACATTTCTCATCATCTATGTAGTAATAACCTACAAATACTGGCTGTGTAATTTTAGCGTAAATCTCACTCGTCATCGTTTGATTCAGTAAATCTCTTATAGCAAGGTGAGCTTCAATCCTATTTTTGGTTGTCCAGTACTTTTTGACTGTATCATTCCCGTTCCATTCGCGGTAATCTCCACCCATCATGTATCTGAATAATTGTTTGCCCCAAGGTCGAACAAGAAGTTGCGAGTTAGTGTCGCATAAGTCAAAATTTGGAGATGTCATTATCAAAGCAGAAATATCCGGATCATTTGCTGCAAGGTAGGTCGCCAGTGTGGATCCTGTTGATGTAGACATGATGATTAATTTCTTGCCAATAGCTTTTGCAATGGCGACAGCTTGCTTTGCAGATTCCAACCATTCTTTTGGTGTTAAGTCAACAAAGACATCTTCGTCGTTTAGTCCATGTAAATAGAGACGTGGCAAGTATGTATTACAGTTATAACGATCAGCAAAGTTTGAAATAATTGGAAACGCTTCTCCGTGGGACGCAGAAAATCCGTGCAAGTAAAGTAAGCTATACTCTGTTTGATTAATACTGTCCTTCCAAATAAATTGACTTTGATTATCTGGTTTAATATTTGTGAATTGGGCTTCTTGATTTTTGACAAAATCATCGACCTCAGCCATTTGAAAAGTCCGTTGATACGGATCATTATTCACTTTTTCAAATTCTTTTGTTGGTCCCAACAAATATGTTATGATGAGGATTAAGATTAATATGCCAAGAAACTTGAGGAATTTAGTCATAGAAGTATTAAATACCATTAAAAATATATCAAGTCAGTAGAATAATAAGTCACTAAATTGATATTATTAAGAATTGAGACTAAATTTATAGCTTTATATATTCTTTCACACAATCCATACCAATGAAATTTTTCATAATCACGTTATTAAGCACATTTACACTTGCGCTTAATGCTCAATATACATTTACACATACACAAGAATTGGAATGCACACCAGTAAAATCTCAAGCACGAACAGGTACTTGCTGGTCTTTTGCAACGTCGTCTTTTATAGAGTCAGAATTAATTAGAAAAGGACATGCAGATTTAAACCTATCAGAAATGTTCGTAGTAAGAAACATCTACAAAGACAAAGCTAGAAACTATGTTTTAAGACAAGGCAAGGCCAATTTTTCGCAAGGAAGTCTGTCTCATGATTTGATGCGTATGATGAAAAAGGGTGGCGTTATTCCTGAAGATGTATATTCAGGTTTATTGGAAGGAGAAAAAAAACATGACCACTCGGAAATGGAAGCTGGGCTTAAAGGATTTTTAGACGGTGTCCTAAAACAAAAAAGATTAAGTAAAAAATGGCCATTTGCTTTTGAAGGAATTTTAGATGCTTACATGGGAAGTGTTCCTGATAAATTTATGTACAACGGTAAAGAACACACACCACAATCTCTCGCTTCTGAACTTGGTTTGGATGCTGGAGAATATGTCAGTTTGACATCTTTTACCCATCACCCATATCATGAAACTTTCATTTTAGAAATTCCTGACAATTATTCGAACGGCAGTTTTTACAATGTGCCACTAGAAGAAATGATGGCTATAATTGATGATGCTGTCAATAAAGGTTATTCTATTGCATGGGATGGTGATGTAAGTGAAAAAGGATTTGATGCAAGAAAAGGAATTGCTGTTTTACCTACAGATTCTAGTAGAGAGGATTTGTTTGATACGCCGGGAGAAGAAATTGAAGTAACAGCACAAAACAGACAAGATAATTTTGAAAGCTATGCTACAACGGACGATCACTTAATGCACATTGTTGGCAAAGCAAAAGATCAAAATGGAACTGAGTATTATATCATCAAAAACTCTTGGGGAGAGATCAGTCCTTATAAAGGTTATTTGTATATGTCTAAAGCATACGTTGCGATGAAAACGGTTGCAATAATGATTAATAAAGAAGTGTTGTCTAAGAAAATACAAGACAACATTTCTGAATAACTTAAAGATTTTAAAAACTAAAAAAGGGTATGATTTGATCATACCCTTTTTTTTATGCCCGCTAGGCAATTAATTTTACTTGCTACTTATTAATCAAAATTTTCTGAATCAGCTTTGTGCTATCATTTTTGAAACCGACTAAAAAATATAATCCAGGTGTTTCAATGTCTAAACTGATTTTATTACCATTCATTTTAAAAGCAACTTGTTTTCCTTGTAAATTATACATTGAAATTTGGTTAAACTTTAGCTTGTCGAACCCTTCAATCATAAATTCACCAGCGTTAGGATTTGGAATGATTTTAATATTTGCATTTGTAAGTAAATCATCTGTAGACGTTGAATTACAATTATTGTTTTTCAAAAAATTGAATGCTTTGGTAAGCACATCATCTCTGTTTGGAAAATCTATTGTATGCCCAATTCCAGATAACAATCGTGAGTCTACACAGGCTTCATTATCATTCAAACCATTGAGCAATTCAGTAAATCTGACTGCGGCGGCATCTTGAGATCCATGAACAAGATAGAAGTTTTCATCTTTAGCATTTCCAATGATATTTGCAACTTCAGATAAACCATTCACTGCTGCGCCAATAGGCATAAATCCTGCAAATTCTTTTGTTCTTCTTAAGCCATAAGAATAAGTTGTTTTACCTCCCCATGAAAATCCCATTATGTATTTCTCATCTTCATCTATATTGTACCACAAACTAACGGAGTCTAATAACGCTGAAGTAAATGATGTATCAATGGCGTCATCAATTCTACCGTCTGGACCTCCATCAGGGCAGACCAACAATAAGTCGTTTATCTCAGCAAAATTGATCAGCGTATCTCTCCAACTTTGACTGTTCCATCTGACGACATTAAGCGGGTGTAAACCGAGCATTAATTGATGAGGGACATTCTCATCATAACCAGATGGAATATAAATCGAGTATTTTTTATTACTTGCAAATTGAAAATCAAATGAACCATCAATTGTTTGTTGAGCAAAGGTGCTCATACTGATAAATACAAAGCACAGAATAAAGGAGATTTTATTTTTCATAAAACTAAATTAAAGGTTATCTGACGAAAGGAATCATTTTATATGAATAAAAAAAGGTCTTTGTTGTAACAAATAGAAGCAAATAAAATGGATCAATCGGTCTCTCTAAACTTTATCAACAAAAGAATCGTCGTTAAAAATACAGCTTGTGATGTTGCCAGTCCTGGCGTATATTCTTTCTGTAAAATACTCCATACTAAATGTCCAATGCCATTGACAAATCCAATGAAAACCCAAAACCAAATAATAAAATTAGATAAGGAATTATTTTTCTTTAGAAAAAATAAATAGGCGGCTAAACCAAACAAGAGGATACCTATATTAATAATTAAAAATCCTGTTTCATGATCATCAGAAATAAGATCACACAAAGCTTCCGCTGGAGGGAAACTTTCCCAAAGCCTACCCGTAAATTCTTCCAAGGAATGACAGGCTTGACATAAAACTACAATGAGAAATAGTTTTTTGGTTTTTTGATCCATCTTGCAATCAAGATACGGATTTAAAAAATATGTCTGTACCCTATGCCTAAATTTATGACCAATTTTTCTCTCAAC
>JABDKX010000247.1 GCA_013001975.1 Saprospiraceae bacterium
AACATATCATATTCAGAATTTAACAACCGAATACTTTCGATAAAATTGGATAGCCTACAAGACAACAGCAGTTATTCATTCCAACTACTGCCTGGTGCCATCACCGACATTTATAACAACAGTAATACGGATACTATTAATATTCCAATAAAAACAAATGACCCTGCCCAATTTGGAAATATGATTTTAAATTTTGAATCATCAATTGATACGCAATACTTGGTCACATTTTTAAAGAAAAGCGAGGCGATTGATACCTTCATTATTAATGGCCCAAGAGTTGTAAATTTAAATAAACTTGAAAAGGGGGTTTATAATCTCAAGTTAGTCGAGGATTTGACGAGAGATAATAAATGGAGCTCAGGAAGTTATAGAGAAAAAAGGGCTCCAGAAAAAATAAAAGAAATAACTTTGGATGAATTAAAACCTGGTTGGGATTTAAATCTGACAATTGACATAAAGGATATATTTTATGGAACTGAGATCAAATAAGCTGATAAAAACATATGGCTTAAGAACTGTAGTGAAAGAAGTTAGCATAAATGTTAACCAAGGGGAAATTGTTGGTCTACTGGGTCCAAATGGCGCTGGTAAAACGACTACTTTCTATATGATGGTAGGATTTATTAAGCCTGATGGTGGTCAAGTATTTTTGGATGACGAGGAAATTACCCAATCTCCTATGTACAAAAGAGCTAGAAAAGGTATTGGTTATCTGCCCCAGGAAGCCTCTGTATTCAGAAAACTATCTGTTGAAGACAATATAAAAGCCATATTAGAAATGACAAATTTGTCAAAAGCAGAACAATCCGAAAAGCTCGAATCTTTAATTAATGAATTTGGATTGGAAAAAGTACGTAAAAATATAGGTGATTCTCTTTCAGGTGGAGAAAGAAGGCGAACAGAAATTGCAAGAGCTTTGGCTTCCTCTCCTAAGTTTATCTTACTCGATGAGCCCTTTGCTGGAATTGATCCCATAGCCGTTGAAGATATTCAATTGATCGTTGCCAAGCTGAGGCAAAAAAACATAGGTATATTGATAACTGACCATAATGTCCAAGAAACTTTATCGATTACTGATCGTGCCTATCTTATGTTTGAAGGCAATATCTTAAAAGCTGGAACTGCAGAAGAATTAGCAGAAGATGAAATTGTAAGAAAGGTTTATTTAGGCAAGAATTTTGAGCTGAAAAAGAAAAATATTCTCTTTGATGAATAATCTCTCAAAAGTCATATTGTTATTTTTCATAGGTATCATATATTTCAGTGCTTGTGGAGAGTATGAAGCTTTGGAGATTGAAAAAAATGCCCGTCGATCTGCTGATTCACTTTTCAGAGCACATAGAGACTCTTTAGTAAAAATGACCGATACAATTTGTCAAAATAATCACGAAAAGTTATTTGATCAATATTTTGATTCTATTCTAAATGTTGAACTTTCAAAAATTGAAAAACTCATTGAAAAATAGCGTAATATTTTTTATAACCGTTCTCTTTATTGGTGCTGGATGTCAATCAGATCTTCCTGACAGAAATGTTTTGGTTAGAAAATACTACGATCAAAAAGTAAATACATTTATAAAAGAAAAAGATGATGCTTGCAAAAGTGAAATTCTTGAATTAGCTGAAAATAAAATGGATTCAGTTATTGATCAATATGTTAAAAAAAACCTTATTGACTCAAATGGATTTCCATCAAAACCCACTAAACCTAAAAGACCTGATCACATCATAAATAAGGTTCAAAAATTTAATGTTGATTCATTAACTACCAGAAAAAATATAAATTAGTATATGTTTAAAAATTTAATTTTCTTACTTATTTGTTTTCCATTTATCGCTTCTTCTCAATCTGATATTTATAAAGAAATAGATGAGCATGCTAAAGGCATAGAAAAAACGATTATTGATATTCGAAGGTCTTTTCATCAGAAACCTGAATTGTCAAATAGAGAATTTAAAACAGCAGAAACCATTGCTTCCATCATGACAAAAATGGGTTTTAAGGTAGATACTGGCATTGCTAAAACCGGTGTTGTTGCCGTATTAGATACCGGGAAGCCTGGCCCAACTGTAGCTCTAAGAGCTGACATTGATGGCTTACCCGTAAAAGAACGAACGAAAGTACCATTTGCATCAGTTGTAGAAGCAGAATTCTTGGGTGAAAAAGTGGGCGTCATGCACGCTTGTGGTCATGATACCCATATCGCCATGATGATTGGTGCAGCACATGTTTTAAACAAGATGAAAAGTCAATTATCAGGAAAAGTCGTATTTGTTTTTCAACCTGCTGAAGAAGGTGCGCCTCCAGGTGAAGAAGGCGGAGCCGCATTAATGGTAAAAGAAGGACTTATTGATAAATATGGCATAGACGTCATGTTTGGACAACATATTTCAGCTGGACTTGACGTAGGTAAAATTAGGTATCGTGTAGGAGGTATCATGGCTGCCGTTAATCGAATGGTCATCAAAGTAAAAGGCAAGCAAACCCACGGTTCAAGGCCTTGGTCGGGTGTAGATCCAATTACAACTTCAGCTCAAATAATTATGGGGCTTCAAACGATCATCAGTCGTCAAACCGAGTTAACCAAAGAAGCAGCTGTTATCAGTATTGGCAAAATTAAAGGTGGTTTAAGAAGTAATATAATCCCTGAAGAAGTTGAAATGATCGGTACAATTAGAACTTTAGACAAAGAGATGCAAACCATCATTCATGAAAAGATAAGAAATACTGTCATTAATATTGCCAAAAGCGCTGGTGCTGTTGCAGAGGTTACTATAGAAGAAGGTTACCCAATTACTTTTAACGATCCGAAGTTAACAAGAGAAATGATCAGTTCCCTTTTTAATGTTATCGGTGCAGAAAACGTAATGGTGACGCCCGCTTCTACAGGTGCAGAAGACTTTTCATTTTTTGCTCAAGAGGTGCCGGGAATGTATTATTTTGTTGGAGGAAAACCTTTAGACGTTTCGGAATTTGATGCAGCACCTCACCACACACCTGACTTTTATATTGATGAATCGGGGATGATTGTAGGTATAAAAGGATTCGCTGCTTTAACCATTGATTATATGAGAAAACACACTAAGAAATGATGAAATATATTGCCCTTTTTCTTTTCTTCGGATTATCAAATTATACGTATGCTCAGGATGCGTTAGAAATGAAATTGTTCGAACTCCCAGATGTTATTTTCAAAAAAATTGACACCCCTGATGGGTTTGAGTCAGCATATGAACTTAAAATAAAACAACCAATAGACCACAATAGTCCTGACAAAGGTCACTTTTATCAACGCGTATTCTTAAGCCACAGAGGTTATGACAACCCAACAGCAATTATTACAAATGGTTATGATCGCCCAAGTAATAATATTACAGAAGTCGCGACACTTTTAGAAGCGAATCAAATAAATGTCGAGCACAGATATTTTAAAGAATCTTCTCCTGATTCTTTGGATTATGACTATTTAAATTTCGAACAAATTACTGCTGACCTCCATAAAATAAATTCTCTTTTTAAGGAAATCTATAGTGGGAAATGGATTTCAACTGGAATAAGTAAAGGTGGTACAACAACAATTTTTTACAGATACTTTTATCCAGATGACGTAGATGTCAGCATTCCATATGTCGCACCAGTAAATCTTGGAAGAGCAGATCAAAGAATCTATGATTTTCTAGATAATATAGGAACAGTATCTTGTAGAAAAGACATTTATAATTACCAAGTTAGAATGCTCAAAAAAGCAGAAGAAATAAAACCATTATTGAAATGGCATGCCAAAGGAAGTAATCTCAAGTTTAATTATTTAACATTTGATGAAGCCTATGAATATGCCATTTTGGAATATCCGTTTTCGTTTTGGCAATATGGCCATGATTGTAACAAAATTCCCAATTCTGAAGATGATATAGATAAACATGTACAACACTTTATTGATCTTGTTGGCTTAGGGTTTTATGCTGACAGAGCAATGACTGGTTATGCTTCTCATTACTATCAATCTGGTACAGAAATGGGTTATTATGGATATGAAACGGATGATTTTAAGGGTCTTTTAAAGTATTTGCCAACCACAGAAGAGCCTTCAGCAGTGTTTATGCCCAATAAAATGGAGAGACCTTTTGATGGTACTTTAACCACGAAAGTCTATGAATGGACCAAAACAGCCAATAATATGATTTACATCAATGGTGCTTTGGATACTTGGTCAGCAACAGCTGCGCCACCATCAGATGATAATAATTCCTTGTATTACTTTTTGGAAGGAAAACACCATGCGACCGCGCGTATAAAAAATATGACAGAAACGGAACGTTCTGAGCTTGTAAATACGTTAAAAAAGTGGCTGAATAGTGAACCTGAGCATAAACCTTAAATAATCAATTATTTACGTTTTGCTTTTCATATTGTCAAATGATGTTGTCATTATAAACTTATCTTGATCCATTGAGTTATTCTTAAGCATTTATCATCGATGTTTTAGAAATTAAATTAATGTATATAGTTGATTATCTGCTATTTATACATATAATTTTAAATCTTTATCGATGTTTCGCTGTGCTGACATTAAAAATTCAAGTCAAGATCGTTTGATTTGAATGTCTGATGATTGAAAATTAACTTTAAAAATTCGGTTAAAATGCATTGTGTGTATTGCATTAAGACCATAGAATATTTAAATTGAAGCATTTAGCGAATTTGTAATTAGTATTTATTAATAGGCTATTTTGCCTCCTTGAGTGAAATTGATTTTGTATGGCTAAACAATTGAGTAATTATGATCACCTAATTAACAAATTAGATCAGTTTATTCGCAAATTCTACCTAAATCAACTTATCAGAGGTATACTTTACTCTATTGCCTCTATTTTAGGGTTATTTCTTCTTTTCAGCTTACTAGAAAATCAATTCTACTTTGATACAGGTGTAAGAAAATTAATCTTTTTCGGTTTTATTGGCGTTTCTGCCCTCACAATTGGGCTTTTCATTTTTATGCCCCTTCTAAAGTATTTTAAACTTGGGAAACAAATAAACCACGAAAAAGCTGCTTCCATTATTGGAAATCACTTTGGCGACGTAAAAGACAAACTCCTTAATGTCCTTCAATTAAAAAAACAAAGTGCCCCTTCTGCCAGTCAAGATTTAATAAATGCCAGCATCAATCAAAAAACAGAATCTATAAAGTTGGTTCCTTTTAAATCAGCCATTGATTTGACGGGAAATAAAAAATATTTAAAGTATGCCATGCCACCAGCATTTTTGCTGCTAGCGATATTATTGGCTTCTCCAACTATGATAACTAAGCCAACACACAGAATTATCAATAACGGAGTAGAATTTGAGCGTGATGCGCCTTTTCATTTTAACATTGAAAATGATGATTTAGATGTTGTTCAATATGACGATGTCAAAATAACAGCAAGTATAACAGGTACAGCGCTTCCAAATGAAGTATTTATCGATGTTGATAATTTCCAATATCGTATGAAGAAGGAAGCCAACAATATCTATTCTTATGTTTTTAAAAATGTTCAGAAAAATCAATCATTTGAGCTTTTCTCAGGAAGAGTTCGTTCACAAGCACATGAGCTGAATGTTTTGCTAAAGCCAAACTTGACAGAATTTGATCTGTATTTAGACTACCCTTCTTATATTGGACGTAAAGATGAAACAATTTCAAATATAGGTGATGTTCTCATTCCTCAAGGCACAAAAATAAATTGGAACTTTAATGCAGATAATACAGATGCTGTATCTCTTATGTTTGCATCCGAAAATAAAATTTACGAAAGCGAAAGAAAATCGGATACTAGGTATAGGTTCACTAAGAGAATCATGAAAGATGATCTGTACAAAATTTATTTTTCGAATGAAATGATTCCTTCCCCTGATTCTGTGACTTATAACATTAGTGTGTCTCCTGATGAATACCCAGAAATAAAGGTTGAAAGTTTTAAAGACAGCATTGAAAGCAATTTGGTCTACTTTATTGGCAATGCCTCTGATGATTATGGTTTAGTAAGTATAAATTTTCACAAAACGGTTACTCGTGCTGATGGTACACAATCTAATACCAAAGAAGTCATAAGTAATCCTAAGTCTAGAGAACAGCAATATGATTATACTTTTGATATTTCTGAATTAGAACTTCAACCAGGTGAAAAGGTCAGTTATTACTTCGAAACATTTGACAACGATGGTGTCAATGGCAGCAAATCTGCTAAAACAAATATCATGCAATTTGAAAAGCCAACACTTGAAGAATTTGAGGAGTTGGAAGATTTAAATGAAGAAGAAATTAAAGACAAACTTGAAGAATCCATAAAAGAATCGAGGAAAATAAAAGAAGAATTGCGTAAGCTTCGTGAAAAAATGCTACAAAAGCAAAAGCCTGACTGGGAAGACAAAAAAGAGCTTGAAAAATTGATGGAGCGTCAAAAAGAAATGCAAAATGAATTGAAAAAGGCGCAAGAAAAATTTAAGGAAAACCTTAAAAATCAAGAAGAATTCAGCGAACAAAAAGAGGAAATAAAAGAAAAGCAAGAGAAGCTTCAGAAAATGTTCGAGGAAATGATGGATACAGAGACGCAAGAACTGATGCAGAAAATTGAGGAACTCATGGAGGAACTCAATAAAGAGGATATGGTAAAAGAGATGGAGAACATGGAGATGAATGAACAAGCCATGGAGAAAAATCTTGAAAGACTAAACGAGTTATTCAAAAACCTTGAAATGGAAAAAGAGATCAAGGATATGATTGAAAAACTCGAAGAGTTGGCAGAAAAGCAAGAAGAATTATCTGAAGAAACAGCCAAAGAAGAAAAAAGCCAGGAAGAATTAAAGGAGGAACAGGAGAAGCTTAACGAAGAGTTTGAAAAAGCGCAAGAGAAGATGGAAGAGATGAAGGAGAAGAATGAAGAGCTTGAACGTCCTAAAGATATGGGCGAAGATCCTGAAGAGCAAATGGAAGATATTAAAGACGACATGGAGGACAGTCAAGAATCTCTTGAAAAGAAAGAAAATAAGTCTGCTTCTAAAAAACAAAAAAGTGCCTCAGAGAAAATGAAAGAAATGGCGCAAGGCATGCAGTCAGCGATGGAATCTGGAGAGATGGAACAAATGGAAGAGGATATTGCAGCACTTCGTCAATTACTTGAAAACCTTGTCACGCTTTCTTTTGACCAAGAAGATCTTATCACTGAAATCAGATATACAACAATTAATACACCAAGCTATGTATTGAAAATACAAGATCAGTTTAAACTGAAAGATGACTTTCAATTGATAAGAGATAGTTTGTATGCTTTAGCTAAAAGAAATGATAAAATTGAAAGCTTTGTCACTGAAAAAGTTGTTGACATTGAGTCAGATATCGAAATGAGTATCGATGAACTGGAAGATAGGAAAAAGCCTGAAGCAGACATGAATCAGAGACGCGCCATGAAAAATGTAAACGACTTGGCATTAATGTTGTCTGAATCTATGGAGCAAATGCAACAACAAATGTCTGGAATGATGGCTGGATCGCAAATGTGCAATAAACCAGGGGGTTTGGGCGCTAAACCAGGCGATGTACCAATCGATAAGATTTCTGAAGGCCAACAAAAACTTAATGAAGGCATGAAGAAGATGATGGATGGCAAAGGCAAGGAAGGTGGCAACTCGGCAAAAGATTTTGCTGAAAAAGCCGCACAACAGGCTGCATTAAGGAAAGCACTCGAAGGATTGCAACAAGAAAAAATGGAGCAAGGTAAGGGCTCAAAAGGATTGCAAGAAATTATTGATGGCATGGATAAAATAGAATCTGATCTCGTCAATAAAAGATTAGACAATGATATGCTTTTGAGGCAACAAGATATATTAACAAGATTATTAGAAGCAGAAAAAGCGGATAGAGAAAGAGAGTATGATAATAAGAGAAAAGCTGAAGTAGGTAAGGATGCTCAAAAAGAACTTCCACCTGCTTTGAAAGAGTACTTAAGAGAACGAGAAACCGAAATAGAAATGTACAAAAAAGTATCTCCAGCTTTGAGGCCGTATTATAAAAAGTTAGTTGACGATTATTATAAAGCACTTAAAAACTCAAAGTAAAACCTTAACACCTAATTCGTAATTCTATGACTGAAGAATTGGAACTGACTATTAAATCTTCACCTTGTCAAATCAAGTACGTTGAAGACTTTGTAAAAAATCTGATGTGTAAATGCAAATTTGATCAAGAGGTTTATGACAACATTTTAATTAGTCTCACCGAGGCTGTAAATAATGCGATCATACACGGAAATAAAACCAATAACAAAAAATTGGTTCGAGTTAACTGCACCGAAAAAACTCGTAAAGTTGTTATCAGCATTTCGGATGAAGGCGAAGGCTTTAATCCTAAAAAAATAAAAGATCCCACACTTTTAGAAAATATTGAATGTTGTGGAGGAAGAGGTGTTTTTATCATGAAACAGTTGTCTGATGAAATTCAATTTTTAGATGAAGGGCGTACTGTTGAACTTCATTTTAGAACAGCTTAAGCTAAGACTTTAATGTCAAAACTCCCATTCGATTTTTACTTTGAGGATGTCGATTTCGATTTAAAATTTAAAAATGAAATTGCATCGTGGCTAAATAAGATTGCTTCTGATGAAAACAAATCCATCCAGCTACTTGAATATATCTTTTGTTCGGATAGTTACCTTTTAGATATAAATAAAACACACCTTAATCACGATTTCTATACAGATATAATCACTTTTCCACTCAATAATGATCCTTTAGAGGCAACAATCTTTATCAGCATAGATAGGGTAGTGGAAAACGCAAAAACATTTAAAGATTCTTTTGAGAATGAATTGCACAGGGTTATGGTTCATGGTTTGCTTCATTTGATTGGATACAATGACAAAACGGAACAAGAAAAGGAAGAAATGCGAAGTATGGAAAATAAAGCTTTGAGCGAAAGATCATTTATATAAGTTTTTGTCTTGAGTTTGTATTGAGGTCTGTTTGAATATTGGAAAAAAATATCCAACTTTATTAAAAATCGCGCTTTTAATGACTGTATCATATCGTTATTTTACCATTAGCTTGCTCATTTCCCTCTTTTCAATAGCGATTAAGGGTCAATCTGTCCTTTTTGAAGATACGCACGGTATCGAGGTTTCTATTCATTCTCATGGATTAGACGTTCAAACTATTGTTGATCAGCCTGGCATTACCATTGATCATGGGTCTAATCATCATACTCTAAATTTATACATCAATAAAGAAGGATATCAATACCTAGAGACAAATAAAATCCCTTTTATTATTCGTCCAAAAGTACAGTCAAAGGTATTGATGAAAACATATGACGAAATTGTCTCGTTGAAAAGCGGCCATGCTTGTCTGCCTGATTTAGATTACTATCCTACTTATGAAGCATACGAGCAATTAATGTATGATTTTGAAGCTAATTACCCTGACATTTGTCGCATAATAAATATTGGCACATTAAATTCTGGAAGAAAACTTTTAGTTGCCCACATATCTGATAACTTGGAGATG
The DNA here is from genome assembly GCA_013001975.1 of Saprospiraceae bacterium. GTDB lineage: Bacteria > Bacteroidota > Bacteroidia > Chitinophagales > Saprospiraceae > RFSX01. The sequence goes on from JABDKX010000247.1 coordinate 9,542, forward strand.
ATCGAAGACGAGCCCAATTTTCTTTATACATCTTCTATGCATGGAGATGAGTTGGCAGGCTTTCCAATGATGATAAATCTGATTGATGATTTACTATGCAATTATGGAAGTGACGAACGTTTAACAAATTTGGTTGACAATATAAATATATTTATAAATCCTCTTGCGAATCCTAATGGAACCTATAGAAATGACAATTCTACCGTCATGGGTGCTCGAAGAGAAAATGGCTCTTTTGTTGATCTTAATAGAAATTATCCTGATGCCAGAGAAGGTGATAATCCTGATGGTCGTCCTTATCAAGAAGAGACAATGGCTTTTATGCAATTCAGTGATGATTATAATATTAATATGTCAGCCAATTTACATGGCGGTGCGGAATTAGTTAATTATCCTTGGGATACTTTTTCGGAAAGACATGCTGATGACTTTTGGTGGATCAATGTTTCAAGAAATTATGCAGATACGGTTCATCACCGTTCTCCTAGTGGATATTTGACCGACGAACAAAATGGAATATCTAATGGATTTGACTGGTATCAGGTCTCTGGAAGCAGACAAGATCATATGACATATTTCAAACGCGGAAGGGAGTTTACTTTGGAGCTTTCTGATCAAAAATTATTAAATTCTAACCTGCTTCAAAACTATTGGGCTTATAATAAAGATGCACTCATTAATTACTTGAATGAGTCATTATATGGCTTAAAAGGGCGCGTTATCGATTGTCAAACCGGACTACCAATTAAAGCCGAAATTATCATTGACGGTCATGATAATAATAACTCTAGTGTATTCAGTAATGCAGAAAATGGCATGTACTTTAGGTACTTGGATGAAGGTACTTATGCGGTCTCATACATATCAAGTGGATATGACACTTTGACAAACATAGCAACTATAATTGACAAGTCAATTGAAGTAATAAACGTTGACCTTTGCCCTAATGACATCTCAATGGCGACAGATAATTTTGATGAAGACACTCAATTTATTCAATCGGGAAATAAAATTTTAGTAAAAACATCTAATACAATAGAAAATGGTATGGTTATCATTTATGACAGCAATGGTCAAAAAATTATGAAATCCTTGTTAATTGACAAGTCAATTGAAATTGCTCAGCCTTTACCAATAGGAAT
>JABDKX010000009.1 GCA_013001975.1 Saprospiraceae bacterium
CATCTACCCTACCTTTATTTACAATTTGGTCATTTATATATATATTTATTCTACTTCCATATGGTTTATGCTATTTTATACCATAAATCTCTATTTGGTAATTATTTATCAATAAAAAACGAAAAAAATGATTAGAACAATACTTATTAGTTTGATTTTCCTTCTGGTTTCTCAATTAACTTTCGGTCAAATCACCAAAGATTTCGAATTTCTGACCCACAATAATCGCGTTTCGCGAATTGGAGCGGCTCATATTATTGATGAAGGTGTGCTTTTTGTAAGTCATAACGGTGATGCACCTATGACAACTGTTGGTATCGCCAAACCTGATCATACTTTAGAAATTTTATTTGAATCAGGCTTTAGTTCAACCTCAAATAAGGTTATGACATCAGATTCAACTTTTAAATTTTTCATACAAAACTTGTTTGATTATGATATTGGTGTACCCGGCTTCCATGAAGTCAATTACGAAAATGGTGAGATTACTATTGAATCAATTTTGACCTGGGAGTCTGGCAATACTGAAAATCATCCATATGTTTCTTCAGTCGTTAATGATTCTATGGGTAATTACTATATTCTAGATTACAATGGCTTTAAATTCATCAATGAAGATCTAGATGTTATTGATTTTGAGCTTGGCGAAAACTACTTTGGTGTTTATAAATCTGTTAATGATGACATTTACTTACGTGGTGCACGTACTATTTCATACTTTAATGGTAACAGTGCTTCTGTTATAGCTTCAGAAACAAAACCAATCATAGATATATTATCTTTTTCTAACTTGAATGTGGTTCTTGTTGAAGGGCAACTCAATTTTTATAATGTCGATTTTTCTCAGAAAATTGATTCCATTATTATACATACAGATATAAAAGAATTTGATGCATTAGAAATTGAAGACGACCTCATAACTGCAGTAGTTTCTGAAAGCGGTTCGCATCAGATCATAACGTACGATTTTGATGGTAACCAAACTGTTGTTTATGAAACCACGGATGAATACGAAGACTTAACCGGATTATTAAGAGTAGATGATAATACTTTGCTTATAAATGGCCAATGGGTTTACAAAAATGCTGTGCGTACTGGTTTTTTTAGGGGCCTTTCTCTTGAAGAGACTTCTATTTATCCTGAAGTATATTTACGGTTATCTGATTATTCTATCGTTCAAACTGATAAAGATTCTTTCTTTATTCATGTCATTATTGATGGCGATTCTATTTTCTATTATAATTACTATTATACCTTGAGTGCAAGTCTGTTTAATGATAATTTTACTGAAATCTATGCTTCTGATGTCTATTCACGTGCACTTGTAAACCGTCTCGGACCATTGCCTTTCTTCCATTATTCTCTTGAAGAAGACTTGTCTCCTGTCGAGTCTATATTTTTCGAAAAGGATATTATCGTTTCACCCTCATCAGGAAACATGTCAACTTTGGAATTGATTGTTCCAGGAGGCAATTACCAATTTAACAGAGAACGGCTTGAAGTGATTCTGCCAGAATTTACTTCGTCTGTTACCAGACCGTTATTAAGCGATCATGTTATCGTTTATCCAAATCCTGTTGCTGATCGTTTACTGATTAAAAACGATCAACCCGTATTATCTTATTCCATTTATGATAATTTCGGTCGTTTGGTTTCGCATCGCTCATCGACATCTGATTTGGAAAGTATTGATGTGAGTGCATTACAATCTGGGCATTATCATTTACAATTGAAAGGATCTGATTCAAAACTTATTTATAATTCTGGGTTTGTAAAATGTAATATGTAGTTTTTACATCTTCTAGTATCTTTCGTCCTTGATATAAGGCAGTTTGTCCATCTTGTATACATCAATACTTGGAAAACCAAAGTCTTCAACGACTCTGCCTTTGATGATGTAGCACCCTTTCCCTTTGAAGGGATACTGTGCCAATGAAGGCGGAAAGTGTGTCGTATCAAAAAAGCGACCTTCAACATCGAGCCATGTACCGAAGTTCATCAGCTTACGATTAACCGTTGTTACATTTTTACGTGTCACAAAGTAGCCAACCATGCGCACTGTTTTGCCAAGGTGCTTTGTCAAATCCTTCGTAAGGATATCACCTCTGAACTTCGTTTCGAGTAAGTCAAAAGGCGAACACAATGGAAAGCCCAGCAACTCAATTTCGTCAAAAGCTTGTTCGCACTGAGCTTCTTCTAAGACAGGTAATTCGTAGTCTTCCGATTCGATACCAAAGAGATGGCCGCTGCCATTATATTTTACTTCAGGATTATGAACAGCATTCTTTTCCCACATCAGTTCATACTTATTTAATCCAGTCGTTCTGAATGCGCCAACACGAATAAGTAATTCTAATTGGTCCTTACTGATATCGATGCGGCTTACAAAATCGTCTAATCCTTGATATACCCCATTATCGATACGTTCATTTATAATTTTAATGGCAACCTTTTTTTCGAAAGAGCCGATATGGACGAAGCCGATATAAACATCATCGCCACTTATATTTGTTAAGTACGTACTGTTGTTGATACACGGTGCTTCGATATTAGCACCGCACATTCTGGCTTCGTGCACGTACAATTCTGTACTGTAAAAGCCACCAAAATTATTAATAACGGCCACCATAAATTCCTTCGGGAAGTATGTCTTAAGATAGAGACTTTGAAATGACTCCACTGCAAAACTGGCAGAGTGTGCTTTACAAAAAGAATAACCACTGAAACTTTCAATTTGCCGCCAAACTTCCATCGCTAAGTCATCAGGATAACCTTTCTTTTTACAATTTCTAAAATACTTCTGCTGCAATTTTGCGAAAGTATCCGAGCTTTTTTTCTTACCCGTCATAATACGTCGTAAGACATCTGATTCGTCTAAGTCCAAGTCTGCAAAATGATGAACGATCTTCATAACATCTTCCTGATAAACCATCACACCATATGTTTCTCCCAAGTGTTCTTCAAAAACAGGGTGTATGTAAGTAAATGATTCTGGATGGTGAAATCGATTGATATACTCACGCATCATCCCTGACTTTGCAACGCCCGGTCGAATAATAGAACTGGCGGCGACGAGATGAACATAGTTATCACATTTTAGTTTCGTCAATAAACCACGCATAGCAGGTGATTCAATATAAAAGCAACCGATACATTGACCTGACTTAAGTTGCTTTTTGACTTTCAAGTCTTCCTTTATCTTTTCGATGTTATGAATATCAACCGCCTTCCCTTGATTGCGCGCGATTAAGTTTACCGAGTCTTTGATGTGTCCCAACCCACGCTGGCTTAAGATGTCGTACTTGTGAAAATTAAGATCTTCAGCGCCATACATGTCAAAATGGGTAATGGCAAAACCTTTGGGCATCATTTGCAAAGCAGTATGATAGTTGAGCGGTTCTTCACTTATTAAAATGCCCCCTGCATGTATTGATAAGTGATTGGGGAACCCTTCAATCAATTTGCCGTATTTAAAAATATGTTTAGCAAAAGGATGATGCTTTTCTTTGGCATATGGCTCATTTACAATAAGATCAATATCTGCTTTGGGCAAACCTAAGACCTTACCGAGCTCTCGTATTATGGACTTTCCTTTGAAGGTGTTATAAGTTGCTAACAGCGCCGTATGTTCCCTTCCATATCTTTTAAAAATATAATCCGTCACATCATCCCGTTCGTCCCAAGAAAAGTCGATATCAAAATCAGGCGGTGAGCTTCGATGTGGATTGATGAATCTTTCAAAATATAAGTCTAAGTCCATCGGATCGACATCGGTGATGTACAAATTAAAAGCGACGATGGAGTTGGCACCACTGCCCCGCCCTACATGATGATAACCCACAGTTTGTGCATAGCGTACAATATCCCAAGTGATCAAAAAGTAAGGTGCAAAGCCCAACTTATCAATCACTTTGAGTTCTTTTTGTGTACGCTTAAGTGCTGCTGCATTTCGATCGCCATAACGTCGTATACAACCATTGAGTGCAAGTTTGCTCAATAACTTCATATCTCCTGCAGCAGATCCTGTGAATGTTTGCCGATTATTAAGACTTGTATCATGTAACCTTATCGTACATGATGCCAACAGTTTTTTTGTGTTATCGATAATTTGGGGATACTGAGAAAAAATCTTTTCCAGTTCATCAACCGTATATATGTGTTCTGATCCTTTCGCACAATGTGCGGGATCAAGTTTGCCGATGACAATATTAAGGTCGATGCAGCGCAACAACTTATGCGTCTTGTATCCATCTTGATTCATAAAAGTAACGGGTGCAAAAACAACCAACTTATTCTGATGACTTTTGAGATAGGAAGAAAAGAGGTGATTGACTTCTCCAGGGCGAACACCAATAAATTCATTGGATCTCAACTTATCGATCGGCTTTGGTAATTTGCGATATATGATATATGCGTTTTCAAACTTCGGGGCTATTTCTGGAAGCGGTGTATTCTCCATCGAGTACTTTGTCAAATGCGCATTCAGTTCATACCACCCTTCTTTATTCTTTGCGATGCCGAGGTAAATAAATTTGGAATTTTTAATACTGAACACATTGACATCGTCTTCACTGGTTGTTGCTTTTTGAGAACGGCGAAACTCGATACCTAGAAGTGGTTTTATGTTTTTCTTTTCGCAGGCCTTGATAAATTGGAAAGCACAAGATGTATTATTGATGTCGCTGAGGACCAATGTTTTTAATCCACGTGATGCAGCGGCTTCCGCCAACTGATCAGGAGATAAGGTCCCATATTTGAGAGAGTAATATGTATGGCAATTGAGATGCATTATGCCAATACTGTGTTAGGGCGTACCGTGTACACCAAGGATTCTAATTTCATTCTGAGCCTATTTCTGAAACTCTCCGTCGCCTAAGTGATTCTCTATTCCTTTAGGAAAATCGAGAAGTCAACTGTAAATCACAAATGAAGAGGAAAGTTACTTGTTGAATAAATCGACAATATAATGACGAATTTATCAACATAAATTGAATAATTCAAGGAATGTGGATAATTATTTTGATTTTTTGTCGAATATTTCGGCAAAATAGAACTGGTAAGCCATTTCCAATTGATCAGCAAGAGGTCATTCCGATAGCAATCGGAACTTTGCGGTGAACTAATGTTAATCAAAGTCAAAGGAAAACATTAATATTGGAAGTATGCCTTCCGATATTTATCGGAAAGAAGGTTTTACCTCTCTTGGATATATAACTAAATCTGCTTTCATCCAAAGTCCAACAGAGTTTACACAAGGTCCGATTCAGCTTGAAAAATGGCGGGTCTATCGAATATCATGCACACAAAACATCAGCTTTCATGATATTCGTTAAGAAACAAGCCAAAAATACCATATGAAAACGCTACTCTTCCTTTCCGTCCTGACGATTTCAACATCGCTATCAGCTACAAATTTACCTGCTAAAGTCGACCT
>JABDKX010000017.1 GCA_013001975.1 Saprospiraceae bacterium
AGTTGGTGTGGCGATGCTGCACATGTAATGCCAGTAATGAACAAATTGGCCGGCCTGAGCAGCAAGATAAATTTCAAGGTGGTTCTGCGTGATGACAATCAGGATTTGATGAACGAGTTCCTTACCAATGGTAGCCAATCCATCCCTAAACTCATTGCGATTGACAAAGAGACTGATGCTGTTTTATATACCTATGGACCAAGGCCTAGTATTGCTACCAAGATGGTCGAAGACTACAAAGAAGAACATGGCGCTTTAACACCCAAATTCAAGGAAGACCTACAGCGCTGGTACAACAAGGATAAAGGTCAAACCGCAATTAAGGATCTAATAAAATTGATTCAGGAAAACTAATCCAAGGTTTTAACAAACTCCTTAATGTCACCTTGCGAATTAACGAGCTTGCCATCAACAAGGATAATTGGAGTTAATATATTAGTAGACAAGACTCCATTTTCTCGTAAGGTCTGCCACATCAAGGCATTATTTTCCTTATGGGTTTTTATGTCAACGTTTATTACCTTGAAATCTATATTGTTATCGGTTAAATAACTTGTTGTATAACTACATCGTGTGCATCCTGTTTTATTGAATATCACAATGCCTTTATCAATATCTCCAATATTCTTTAAGGTATTTTTTTTCAAAGCTGCAGCAATGGCAGCTTTTTCTATGGCTGTTGGTGCTGGTTTATAAACATAAGATGAGCTATAACTATATTTTCCGCTTTTAGACCTTAACCTGACAAATGTTAACCTGCCTTGTGCAGGTACTTTTCTTGTTATTGGCTTGGAGTATCCTGTCAAGCCTTTTAGTTTCTCAAGTTTAAGGGTTACTTCTTGCGTAGTATTTGAATTGTTCTTACCAATAAAGATGATGGTGCCATTGCCTTTTTCGGCAAGTATTTCAACATCATTTTTTTGAGAGAAAGAAGTAATTGCAAGAAGTGAAATGAATATTAGAAATGTTAATTTCATAAGCTTAGATCAAAAGTAAGTTATTTCGTTTTTGGCAATCATGTATAATTTATCATTAAAAAATAATCTTTCCACTAACCTATTGCCTTTATTGTCATAAATATACTCATATTTTGTTCCCTTTTCATTGGTGATTGTATCACCATCTATAATTTTTGAAGTAACACTCTTTATTCTATCATTACGATTGTTGTAAAACATATTAGTGAATGACAATAGTTTACCACTAGACCCATATGTTTTTTGAATTTTAAGATTACCTAGTTGGTCGTAATCTTTTGTATATTTTTTTACTTGGTTGCCAATAGTATCAAATACATTCACTTCGATCTCGCGCCAATTTTCATCAAATTTTCTTGTTGTTTTTCCGCCCGATTTACCGTCATGAAATATACGTGATGAATGAGATTTCCGGTTTTTCCTGTCCCACTTTATTTCAGTTGTTTCCTTTTTGCCCCATCTATTAGCTGTCTCTTTGGTCATTAGACCATATTTGTTATACTCATAGTCAAACTGAATATAGACAATGCTATCATTATTGTAGGTTATATCCTTAATTTTAAATCCTCTTTTGTTGTAAAAAAAGCGACTTCCAGCTTTGATTTCTTCTCCACTTTTATTGGTTTTTGGCGACCAAATAAGCCTACCTTTATTATTATAAACATAAATATTCTTGGTCACATATTCTTCTATGGGCATACTGTCTTTAAATGTGACTCTATATAATGTAGACGCTACTTTTTTAACATGTTTATAACTTAAGTTTTCAAGTCCTTCAGGCTGATATAGATTGGCGCATCCTGATAATAACAAGAAATAAACGAAATAAAACCCTTTAATATAAGGTTGAAGATTTACACGTCTACACATCAAATTCCTATTAATAAATCACTTCAATTCTTTTGTCTATCTCGCTGATCTCCTTAAAAGCCATGCCAGTAAAACTGTTAACTTCTATGGCTTTTTTTAACCGTTCAGAAATAAAATAGCCACCTCCAAAAGAAGGCATGTTGGCTAAACGAAATAAGTCAACATTTACTTGAGACAGATCAAGAACAAGTTTACTACACCTTAATCTAGATTTATTCTTGCTTTCTCTTAAGACTTCAACCATACTCATGTATTTGTTATATGTGTCAATTTTTATGGGTTTTCTCATGTTCTTTTCCCTCCAATCACCAAGTTTACCTATTGAAAAAAGGCTTTTTTCGTATCTAACAAATTTTTCTTGGCTTGTATTAGATAGATGAAATAAATTGTAATCATATAGTATATTTTTACCATGATGAACTTTAATGTTCCAAGATTGATGCTCCTCAATATTGAAATCTTTTATGAAGTCAATAAATCCTTGATGTAAGACCAAAAACTTTTGCGAGTTAATATGATTGATTTTCAAATAAGTGGTAGCTTTAGCTTCATTATGAATTACAGGTTCGGGTACAATTATCTCTACAATTCCATCAGCCTCACCAATATCCCTGATATTACCAATGCTTTTTGGTAAAATGGACTGTGGATACTTGCCAATTACTTGAGTATCTAAGCTATTAGTTAAATTGTAATAATTCATGAACTCAAGGGTAATTTTTCAATTCTGCAATTTGACCAGTATTTAAGTCAGTATTGTTGTTGAACAAATCAGTTAAATAATCTATAAAGTTAGTCAATTCGGAGTATGCATCATTAGGAGTCATTCCATCATAATGTAATGCGTCCAAGACTTCATCAATTTTATTGCTATAGTTAGGATGTCCAGTAAGATGTTGTGCTTCAGTTAATGGAATTCCATTAAGAGCTTCATTAATGTTAAAACCACCATCAGGATTTGATGAATGAGTTCCTTACCTATGGTAGCCAATCCATCCCTAAACTCATTGCGATTGACAAAGAGTCCGATGCTGTATTATATACCTATGGATCAAGGCCTAGTGCTGCAACCAAGATGGTTGAAGACTACAAAAAAGAACATGGCGCATTAACACCCAAGTTCAAGGAAGACCTACAGCGTTGGTACAACAAGGATAAAGGGCAAACGGCAATTGAGGATTTATTGGAATTAATGGATTAATTCTTCCCCTTGAAAAAAAACGTGATCGTTCCGATCTGGGAGTCTTTCATGGCATCAGAAGTAAATCGAGCCTGTTCCGCATACTCCAAGGCATGATCGGTCAAACATTCATTGGTTGAGGTAGAAGCAGCCGTATTGATAGCAGTTGAGGTAACTCGCCCTAGATGATTCACCGTTATATTGACCACGATCTTCCCGCCTACCTCACAGAGGTAAATAGGAATGGGATTGTTACGCATCTTGCGGTCTTTCAATGAGAACTGGATATTACTGTTCGGGTTGCTCGCAGTATAGGTCCCGATCTTGTCCGATGAGTCATCACCACTCGAAGCTGCAGCACGACGTTTCGCAGATCGCAATGCCAAGACATCACTTACCTTATTGTATGCCGATACTTCGTCATTGGTAACCGTATTATCTTCGGTAGATTCATTAGTGGTATTATCGGTCGTTTCCGTTAGTGTTTCTGTAGTTTCAGTTTGTTGGGCATTCTCTTCAAAATCATTGATATCGAGGGTCTTGAAATTTTCCCTCATCTTATCATAGTCCGCATCATTATTAAAGGCCTCATTGGTATTATAGTCCTTGCTTTCCGTCAATTGCTTGATCTTTTCCAATTGCTCCGCTAATTCCTCAATGGCTTCCGGTTCCATTTCATAATAACTCTCTACGATACGATCGGTTTGCTTGAGCACAGTGATATTTATGGCCCCAAGCACGAGTGTGCCAGTGATCAAGGCTGTGATAATTAGGGCTTTATGTTGCTCGATGAATTGCATAAACATTCCAAAATAACGAATTA
>JABDKX010000048.1 GCA_013001975.1 Saprospiraceae bacterium
GATAGGCGCCAATAATAACAACCCAAATATTTTTTCCGCTTAATCGGGACAATAACATACCAAATTTGTACAGCATTTTATAAGGCCAAAATTTTGATTTTAAGCCTTCCATCATGCCATATCTTGCGATGTCATTGTTGGGATTTATCGACAATGATTCTTTAAATTTTTCTAAGGCTTCGTTGGTGTTGCCTTCGTTCAATAAACTCAATCCATGATTGGCAATCGTATATGGATTCTCAGGATTGCGTTGAAGCGCTTCTTTCACGCGCAGTCTGGCTTCATCGACACGACCCAATTGACTGTTAATGGTCAAACTTAAATTGAGGGCACCTAGGTTGTCAGGATTTAATGCGAGACTTTGATTGCAATGCGTTAATGCTGCGTCATAATTTCGCTGGCTGTATTTTATTCTTGCCAATAAAAAATAATAGGTATCGTTTTCAGCATTTGATCTGATCAAATGATTAACGGTGTCTTCTGCTGACTCGTAATTTTCTTGTACTATTTCAAGCTCAGCTTTTAATTCGATGTATTCTAATTCACCTGGATTTCTTTCGCACAGTCCATTGATGATATCGAAGGCTTCTTGATGTTTGCCTTGATTCAGTTGTGCAACTGCTAATAAATATTGCCCATATTCTAAGTCGGGATATTCAGATAACAAATCAAAGAGATACTGTTCCGCATCTTTAAATCTATTTTGAGAAAATAATAATTGAATGCGCTGTATTTGCCTTTCAATCATAACTATTTATTAAGGTAACTTAGGATGTCATCATAAAGGCCAGATTGGTTGGCAAACATCGCATAATTTTTTGCTGTTGTAAACCAATCTACTGTGCTCGGTTTGTGCGAATCGATAGCTTGCAATAAATCTGCTGTTCTGAGTGGTTCAGGAACACCTGTTTCAATCGCTTTTTCTAATTTTTTTTCAATGGCAATATCAATTAAGGCCTCTAAATCGGCACCGGAATAATCCTTCGTTTTCTTGGCTACTTTTAAATAATCAATTTGATCAGTTGGTTTATTTTTCAACAAGATTTTTAAAATCTCTTCCTTTCCTTTAGTGTCTGGAGGTGGCACAAAAATGATTCTATCAAATCTGCCAGGTCTTCGAAACGCAGGATCCAAATGCCAAGGGCAATTTGTAGCACCAATAATGAGAATGCCTTCATTGGACGTTTCAACGCCATCTAATTCTGAAAGGAATTGATTTATGACTGTTTTGCCTGCGCTCTGTCTCATGTCTGACCTTTTCGCGCCCAAGGCATCTATCTCATCGAAGAATAAAACGCAGGGTGTGTTTCTTCTCGCTAATGAAAAGAAATTGTGTAGTTTTTGCTCACTGCTTCCCAACCACATATCCAAAATATCATTTAGGCCGACGTTTATAAACTTAGCATCGATTTGCCCAGCTGTGGCTTTGGATAAATACGTTTTTCCACACCCTGGAGGACCATAGAGCAATATGCCGCCACCTACTTTTTTGCCATACTGAGCATATAGGTCAGCATGCGCCAATGGCTTGATAATTTTTAAATCAATTTCCCTTTTTACGTCTTCCAATCCCCCTACATCAGAAAAATTGATATTGGGTTTTTCCATTGTACCATCATCCATTTCATCATCAAAATCAAACTCTTCAAAAGCACCTACTCTGAATGCGTTATCGAGTTCTTCGTCTGTTAAGTCAGGATCTAAAATGATGGCTTCTTGATAGATGTCTCTGGCTTTCTCGCTGTTGCCTTCTTTCATATAAGATTTGGCCAATATCAAATAACCTTCTTGAGAAAGATTTTGAGCTTCCATTAATTCTTCACCCAAGATAATGCATGCTGATAGTTTTTGTTGTTGAAAGTAATGTTTCATCAACAAATCCTTGGCTTGATAATGATTGGGCGCTTGCTTTAAAAGTATTTGAATATGATGTTCAAATTGTTCCTTGTATTCTGAAAAATTGTAGAGTTTCTTAACGAGCAGATACCGTAATGTTTGGTTCTGGGGTGAAGCTTCCAAAGCTTCAGACAATTCATTCAATTCTGGAATGTGGTACATATAATAAATTTAGAATTTTAAAACGAAAAATACGGAGAATAGAGTATTAGTTGCAACGCAGCGCCGTAAATCCGCCTCGAATAAAATTGTTGTCATCATCAGAAATATCCATTTCAGCGATGATATTGTCTTCATTATTTTCAATGATTCGAAACCAGCCTTCTTTAAATAAGATGTTATTCATCGTTTGAGGATTATAAGCGGTAATGTTAAAGCCTTCAAATGAAGAAAAATCAACAAAGAGGTCTCTCTGATCTAATGTGTTTTCGGAATCAAAAAATATGAAAATTTCTGTGGGTGTTATTGAACATAGGTCTGTGCTGACTTCGGCCTTATCATAAACTTTGAAACTGAGCGTATTGTCGCCATTGTCATTAAAAATGGCATCACCTAACGTAAAGGGGATGTTTTCAACCTCACCTTGAAGATCTGGAATAGAGCTGCCTTCATCACTGCATGAAAAAATAAAAAGAAAGCAACTTAGTATAAAGGCCGAAACTAGGATTCTCATCATGTGAATTTTAACCAAATTTCGTTTAATAAGATCAAATATTCAACATTTGAAGCGTTAAGTAAATTACAAAGTGAAAATTAAGCCAATTCGGAAAGCTCTAACCATCTGTCTTCTTTTTCGGCAATTGACTTTTCTATTTCTCCCATTTCAATGGAAAGCTCAGTTATTTTGTCATTTGAAAGATCACCATCTAGAAAAAGATTGCTGATCACACCTTTTCTTTTTTCCATTTTCTCAATATCCTTTTCTAAATTTTCCAACTCCTTTTTTTCAGCATAACTTAACTTTCGTTTTTCCTCTTTTTGAATAGGAGCGGGCGCAGGTTTTGGTTCTGAAAGGGTAATTGAATTAGAGTTGGCTCGTTTTGATTTTTTATATTCTGAATAAGTCCCATTAAAATCTTTCAATTCTCCATTGCCTTCCAAAACAAACAGATGATCAACCATTTTATCCATAAAGTAGCGATCATGAGATGTAACCAATAAGCACCCTTTATAATTTGATAAGAAATCTTCTAATACATTTAAAGTCAATATATCGAGATCATTGGTAGGTTCATCTAATATCAGGAAGTTGGGATTTTTTATGAGAATGCGCAAAAGGTGCAATCGCCTTTTTTCTCCACCGCTGAGTTGAGAAATATAAACTTGTTGTTGTGGACGTGGAAATAAAAAAGTTTCTAATAATGTTTCTGCTGTCATCTTTTTTCCTTTCGCCAAAGGAATGTAATCCGCTATTTCTCTGATCGCATCTATAACACGGTGGTTATCATTTAATCCTTTGTTGTCTTGCGTGTAATGACCAAATACAACCGTATCTCCAACAATAACTTTACCGCCATCAGGCTCTATTTCTTTTGTCAGCAATTTTATAAATGTCGTTTTTCCAGTCCCATTGGCACC
>JABDKX010000053.1 GCA_013001975.1 Saprospiraceae bacterium
ATCCTGGTGTATATGTGAAATTTTCACCTTTGATTAAATCGTAATTAACTGCTAATTCAATACCATTAGTAGAGAAAGAAGCGACGTTATCCCATGTATTTGGAGCCAAGTTTGGTGGAACTGGTACTGCAACAAATAAAATCAAATCTTCTGTTTTTCTGTTAAATACATCTAATGCACCTCTTAATCTGTAATCATTAAATGCAAAATCCACACCTACATTGATCTCTGTTTTTGTTTCCCATTTTAAGTCAGGATTCGCGTTGGTTGTTGGACCAAAAGAAGGTACGAAACCTCCATTAAAGAAGAATTGAGCACCTGGGTTAAAGATAGAAGCGAATAAATTGTTTTGACCAGGTAAGTTACCTGTCACACCGTATCCAACTCTCAATTTCAAGTTATCTACACCGTTGATGTTTGATAATTTAGATATATCAACACCTGCACTCAATGCCGGGAAAATACCATATCTGTTATCTGCACCAAATCTGTCAGATCCTTCTCTTCTTATACTTGCAGAACCAAAGTATGTATCATCAATGTTAACTGTAACTCTACCAAATTGTGCTTGAAGTCTGTAAGCGTTTCCATATGAGAATACACCTGCTTGACCTGAAAGTAATTCAGCAGCTTGAGACAATTGATTCACACCAGGATCATCCAATAAGAATCCACCAGCTTCAATTCCTAACCCGTGAAAGTTAAACTGCTGAAATGAAGTACCCGCTAACACAGTATAAGAAATGTTTCCAGACTCACCTACATATTGTAGTGTTCCTTCATAAAGATCATTAAACTCATCAACAAATCCTTGTCTAGCAAAACCATTTCTAGCCACACCACCTCTATATCTTGAATTAGAAGGATAGTATTCTGCTAAAGTTTCTTCTTTCATTTGTCTTGCATAAGATCCTGTAATTTTCAATGCATCTGTAATATTATATGATGCTGTTATATTTGCAAGCAACTCATTAACGTCTGAAGTTCTAGAATTTAAATCAACCATAGCCACTGGATTGAATACATCAAAACCACTGAATTGATTATATGATCCGTCCTCATTAAATACTGCTGAAGTTGGATTAGCAATTGTTGCATATCTAAATGCTTCACTGAATCCCTCGTCTGCTTCTTTACTTGTAGCTATTAAGTTAACACTTACACTCAATTTATCATCTAATGCTTTTTGAGTTAAAGATAAACTTCCATTTATTTGATCAAAACCTGTGTTTTTAACTACACCCGTTTGATTACGATAATTAAAAGATGCTCTGTATGCCGTTTGTTTTGTTCCGCCAGATAAAGAAATATTGTGAGACTGTGCCAGACCACTTTGGCTAATCAAATCATACCAATCAGTTGTTGATCCAGCATCATTTCCATTAGCAGCTCTGAATTCTTCTGCTGTTGCAATATCCGGAATATTAGAAATTCCTTCAGTCGCAACATAACCATTATAATTTACGCGTTGAACGCCAGCTTCTCCTTTTCTTGTTGTTACAAGAATTACCCCAGAAGAACCTCTTGTTCCGTAAATTGCTGCTGCTGATCCATCTTTAAGTACATCGATTGATTCGATATCTTTAGGATCAATGTTTGACAATGATCCCCCAGGAACACCATCAATAACAACTAAAGGCTCTGTTTGAGCTCCAATAGTTGACAAACCTCTTAATCTGATTCCTACTGAACCGTTTGGATCACCACCAGATCTTGATATCGTCAAACCAGCGACTTTACCTTGTAATAATCCTGCAGCAGTGTTAACGTTACCTACGTTAAAGTCTTTTGCCTTAATACTTGTCACAGCACTTGTGACTTCTTTCGTTTTTTGAGTACCATATCCCACTACAACAACTTCGTCAAGTAAAGCACCTGCGCTTAAAGTTACGTTAATAGTGGATTGTCCTGCAATAGCTACTGAGTTATCAGTATATCCTGCATAAGAAAATACAAGTGTTTCGCCACCAGATGGAATATCTAATGTGTAACTACCATCAATATCTGTGATCGTACCTACTGTGAAACCTTGAACTGAAACGTTTGCACCAATTAATGGCTCTCCCGTATCTGCGTCAGTTACAACTCCTCGTACCGTTTGGGCGGAAAGGAACGTTGCAAATAACAGCATAACTAAAGATAGACTGAATTGGCCTGTTATGAGTTTTTTCATACCGTAAGGTTGGTTTAAATTAATTAATATTTTTTTCAATTTTGGTTGTACTTAGTGTCATTTTGACAAAAACCTCCCCAATGTAAAAAAAATATTAACAAATTCTTAAAACTTTTTCTATTTACTTTTAAACATTGTTCATTTTTCAGTAGAGAACGTTTGTTTAATACTACTATTCTTGTTAATACGAAATTATATATTGCATTTTGTGTTAAAAGCAACACAAAAAACGTTTATGCAGAGTCAGCGGTACGCTTGAGGAATTTTCTTAATATGAAACGAAGAGAAAAATTTAAAACGCTATCAAACAAGCTTGACACGCAGAAGTGCTGACACGATTTGTATAAACAAAACACAAATCGCAACCTTTAGAGAATACAGCTTAAAAATCACCAAAAATATAGCGCCCAACCAGATCGGTGAAGCAAGCATAGCAAAAGCATATTTTATTGATGCATGAAAAATAGGGTCTTTCACTTTCTTTTTCAAAATGGCTTTCACTAAAAGATAAAAAGGTGCATTCGGAATGTAAAAAATAGATCGCAAATATTTCTTTATAGGAGAATTTGGCTTTTGGATATTTTCGTCTTCTCCTAAAGTCATTCTCAATTTGTCAAAATCAAGATGTTCCAAATCTTTCAATGATGATTTTTTTAAGCCGTAATTATCAGCTTTATCTGGAATCACCATAACTTTCTTTAACTCCAAGGACAAGGATGTTCTTATTTCATTATAAATGTGTCCCGGAGGAAAGTCATTTGTGATAAATTCTTTCACTTTTAAAGGTTCTCCAAAATTCAGCGTCAATTTAGATCCAGATCTGACATGATCAAAATAGTTTATCCCAACCGGGAGTATCTGAACATCAGAATCAGTTGCAAGTTGGCCTTGATAAGCAATTCGAGAAAGTCCCCGACTCAATGGTCTTAAATAATACTCAATGCCATGATCTGCTTCTGGAAATAACAAGAGGGTCTTGCCTTCTGAAAGCAGTTTGGAGCATTCATCAAAAACTTTGGCGTTTTTAGAAAGACTATCATATCCATCTCTTATCCGATAGACTGGTCGCATATTTATAGCTCTAAGGAATCGATTAAATATTGAGTTGAAAACACTTGCTCTAGCTAGAAAATAAATCGGACGTGGACTAACCATTGCAACAACGATAGCATCTAAAAATGCATTTTGATGGTTAGGTGCAAAAATGATGGGTCCACTTTTAGAAATATTTTTTAATCCATTTATTTCAATCGATGAAAAATAAAATGGTGCAATAATTTTAGCAATACATTTTAATATTTGATACAGTAGTTGATTCAATTTATACTTTTTGCTTCCAAAAAAATGCCAGAGCGAAACCCGAAATAATATGCCAAATTCCCCACCAAGCTGCAATGATAGCCATTCCACCCAGACCCTCAAAAAAACTAAAGATTAATAACAACCCTAATCCAGAATTTTGAATAGCCGTTTCAATTGTCAGTGATTTTCTAGATTTTAAATTTAATTTAAACAAAAATGCCAATAT
>JABDKX010000082.1 GCA_013001975.1 Saprospiraceae bacterium
TAAATAAAAAAGGATATGGCTCTTTTGAAGAAGCAATGTCCAGAGGATTAAATCCTCAAAGTGTTGAACAATTCAAAGCCATGATTGCTCAGAATGATGTCATCTTACTTGATGTAAGAGATAAAAAAGAATTTGTAGAATCTCATATTCCAGGATCAATGTTTATTGGTCTTGATGGCAGCTTTGCCCCATGGGTTGGCGCATTAATTACGGATATAAATCAAAAAATTGCTTTGGTTTGTCCCGTAGGTAGAGAAGAAGAAACCGTTCGCCGGTTAGCCAGAGTGGGTTACGATAATGCAGTCGGATATTTAGACGGCGGTTTTGAAAGTTGGAAAAACGCAAGTGAAGAAACAGCATCCATTGATACGATTACAGTTGAAGAATTCGTAAAATCAGATATTAACAAACAGGTTGTTGATGTAAGAAATACCAGTGAATATTCAACGACTCATTTCTGTGGCTCTTTAAATGTGCCATTGGATCATTTTCCTACTAACAATACCGATGTTTTAGACAAAGAAAAATCATATTTTGTTCACTGTCGTAGCGGGTTCAGATCGACTGTCGCCAGTTCAATACTAAAACGGAGAGGCATTCATAATATCACGAATGTTATCGGAAGTTTCGATGTGATAAAAGAAAATTTGGAAGTAGAAGGGACTTGTCCTTCATTGATAGCTTAATGTCGATGAATACATGTCCACACTAGTCCATCCAAAAAAATACAGCACTTCATTTCTAACAAATGATTTGATGGCAGGCTTAACAGTCGCCATTATGTTGATACCTCAAGGTATGGCCTATGCGATGATGGCAGGCTTAGATCCTATTTATGGATTGTATGCCGGATTGGTACCTATGTTGGTTTATCCCATTTTTGGAACATCTAAATATTTGTCAGTTGGACCTGTAGCTCTGGTATCCATTTTATTACTTTCAGGGTTACAATCATTGGCAGAACCTGGGACGTCAGAATTTCTTTCTTTAGCGTTATTAACATCGTTTGTCGCAGGAGTAATTCAGATCCTACTTTTTATGTTTAGACTGGGATTCCTTGTTAACTTTTTATCCTACCCCGTTATTGCAGGATTTACATCTGCAGCAGCTATCATTATAAGTATTTCACAATTAAAATATTTATTTGGGTTAGAATTGCCAAGATCAGTGAATAGCTTAAATATGATCAAAGAACTCTTTGGCAATATTCAAGACATCAACTTCCCCAGCCTTATTGTTGGGTTGATCGCTTTGGTCATTATCGTAGGTTTAAAAAAAATAAAAAGCAAATTACCAGGAGCTCTTCTGGTTTTGATATTGGGAATAGTAGCTACCAAATTTTTAAATTTAACAGAAGCAGGGATCACTATTCTTGGTAATATTCCAAAAGGATTACCTTCATTTACAACAATTGATTACAGTTGGGTAAATATTCAAAAGGTACTGCCTCTATCCATTATCATTTGTATCATCAGTTTTATTGAATCGTTATCTATTGCCAAGACGTTAGGTGCTAAAAACAACGAATATAATATTGATGCAAACAGAGAATTTTTATCCCTTGGCTTAGCAAAAGTTGTGGGTGCATTTTTCCTTGCTTTTCCTAATACTGGAAGTTTTACACGATCGGCAGTCAACGAACAGTCAGAAGCCAAATCAGGATACTCGTCGATTTTTGCTGCCATTATGGTTGGATTGGTATTACTCTTTCTGACAGATATGTTTTATTATTTACCAAAAACAATCTTAGCAGCCATAGTTATTTCTGCAGTTTTTGGATTAATCGATTATAAAATATTTAAGAAACTGCTTAAAACAGACAGAAGAGATTTGATATCTTTTCTAACCACTTTTATTTTAACGCTTACGCTTGGTGTTCAAAGCGGTGTATTATCAGGAATTATTGTTTCATTGATTTTAATTATCCAAAGAATATCTGATCCTCATGTTGCCATTCTCGGTAAAATTCAAGGCTCCAAACATTATAGAAATATTGAAAGGTTTACCAATGCAACTTGCCCAAAAAATACATTGATTATGCGATATGATGGTGATCTTTTCTTTGGAAATGTTGATCACTTTTACACAGTAATTGTAAATCAAATTGAGCAGAAAGAAAATATCGAGTTTCTTATATTAAATTTAACAGCACTACATTC
>JABDKX010000108.1 GCA_013001975.1 Saprospiraceae bacterium
ATTGTATTCATTGTTCACATTGAATCATTGAATATTGTCTACCAGAATACTTAACATTTATTTGTAATATCAAATAAGGTATTAACTTCGCGGTTTATTTAACAATTATTGAAATTATAGTGATGAGATCACAATTACTTCTTTTATGTGTTTTTGGCATATTAAATATTAATGCACAAGATAATCTTAACATCGAATTTGTATCTAATGTCCAAGTTGGTGAAAACGGCAATGATATATGGGGATATGTAGATGGCAATGGGACAGAATACGCCATTATGGGAAGTCGTGCTAATACTTGGATTTGGAGTTTAGAAGATCCTGCCAAACCAATAGAAAGAGCTAAAATCCCTGGTGATGCCACTACATGGAGAGATATAAAATCATGGGATGATCATTTATATGTTACTTGTGATAGTGGTGATGATGGTTTGTTGGTCATTGATATGAGTATGGCTCCAGACAGCATACGTTTTCAATATTTGACTCCCGGTATTGAAGTGGATACGACAATAACACAATTAGGGAGATGTCATAATTTATATATTGATGAAAATGGCTTTTGTTACTTAGCAGGTTGTAGGATTTCAGGTGCAAATAAAGCTATTGTTTTAGATTTGAATCAAGACAAATGGACACCTCCAATTGTTGGTGTGCATGGTGGGAATAATCGCGAATATGCACATGATTTGTATGTAAAAAATGACATGCTGTATGCTTCTGAAATTAATAAAGGAGAATTGGCAATTTACGATGCAACCGATAAAACGAATCTGATTAAATTAGGTTCAGCTGGGACATCATTTTCATTTACACACAACGCTTGGACTTCAACTGATCAAAATTATATTTTCACCACTGATGAAAGAGCTAACGCATATGTAGACGCTTTTGATATTTCGGATCCTACTAATATTGTAAAACTGGACAGATATCGTCCTTTAGAAACAGAAGGCAGAGATGTCATTCCTCATAACACGCATTATCTTGATGGCTTTCTTGTAACATCATGGTATACAGATGGTGTTGTTGTCATTGATGGGAGCAATCCATCCAATTTAATCAAAGTGGGTGCATTTGATACCTTCTTAGGATCAGATGGTGGCTTTAGTGGTTGCTGGGGTGCTTATCCATATTTACCGTCAGGATTATTATTAGCTAGTGATATAAATTCTGGTCTATATGTTTTATCTCCAACTTATAACAGAGCGGGATTCCTAGAAGGAATCGTCACCAATAGTGATACAGGAAATGCGGTTAACGGTGTGGATGTTTCAATTACAGCTTCTCAGTTAAATGAAGGCATGACAAATGCGTTAGGATCTTATAAAACAGGATTAGAAGAGGAAGGAACTTTTATGGTTACTTTTTCACACCCTGACTACGAAATTAAAACTGAGATGGTAGATCTTAAAAGTGGTGAGATTACGAATCTTGATGTTGCATTGACACCATTGAAAAAGGTAACTTTTAAAGGTTCTGTTTTCGATGCTTCCAATGGCAGTGTTATACCAAATGCTGTTATTGTATTCAAAAATGATAAAAGAGAAATAAAATTAACGACAGACGAAAATGGCAACTTTGAATCAACTGAAGTCGAAGACAATTACAATGTAACAATTGGATCTTGGGGTCATTTAACTAAGGTATTTAATGTTACATCAGGAGGTTCGAGCAATGATTTGACTTTCGAATTGGAACAAGGATATGCAGATGGTTTCGAATTAGACTTGGGATGGCAACAATTTTCAACTGCTGTAACAGGTGGTTGGGTTAGAGAAATACCTATTGGGACATTCGCAACTGGCGTACCGATTGCGCCAGGAGATGATGTGCCCGAGGACTTAGGTGATAAATGCTATGTCACTGGAAATGGCGGTGGAAGTGTCGGATTTGACGATGTTGATGAAGGAGAAGTGGTTTTAGTCTCTCCTACTTTCAATGTGAGCGACATGGTAAGCCCAACTTTAAATTACAAATATTGGTTTGTAAATACATCAGGAGAAGGTCCAATTGACGACACCTTGGATGTCAGAGTTTGCGATATCAATGAATGTGTTACAGTTGCCAGATATGTTGGAGCTCAAAATGAATGGAGTGAATTACAAGAAATTTCTTTGACAGAAATGGTTGATATTACACAAGATTTACGAGTTGAATTTGTGACATCAGATTACAAAACGCCTGAAAGTTCAGGACATCTTGTTGAAGCTGCGATTGATGTTGTCAGCATTACGGATAATGATCCAGTTTCAAGCACAGGATCTACCTTAGACAACGAAATTGCCATTTATCCGAATCCATTTGAGAACAAGATTAATTTGGAGCAAATGGGTCAAAATAGGTATGTATCTTATGAAATATATGATGCGCTAGGTAAAATTATCCAAATGGGTGACTTGAATGACAATTTAAGTCTCATTGACCTAAATGTGACTTCAGGCATTTACACGTTGAAATTAAATGGAATTGAGCGTCAAGTACTTATCAAAAAAATTGTAAAAAAATAAATTTAGTTAGGCAAAACACTTGTATCTAATAAGTAATTATTTATATATTTGCCGTCGCTTAAAAGATAAGCGAATTCTATTGGCCCGTTCGTCTAGGGGTTAGGACGCCAGGTTTTCATCCTGGTAGCAGGGGTTCGAATCCCCTACGGGCTACAACAAGACCTTCTTGCAATTTGCAAGAGGGTCTTTTCATTTATAAGACTGTTGAGCTTGCTCATAAAGGCTTGGAAATGAAAAGACCTAAGATTTACGAAGTAAATAAAGGTCTTGTTGTACTATATAAAAACGATGTTGGGATCATCGAAGATAATCCCCGCTACAAATGAACTTAAGGAATGAATTAATATTCGCTCCTTTTTTTATGCTCTACAGTGAAATGATTTAATGGACGCCCTTCGGGGATTCTTGCTGCCCGCCCGAAACCAAGTTTCGGTGCCCTCTCTTTAAGGTGATTGCTATCACCTTAATTATTATTTCTATGAAATAATAACCGTTCGGTTATCCTACGGGCTACAACAAGACCTTATTGCAATTTTGCAAGAGGGTCTTGTTGTATTATATAAAAACGATTTTGGGATCATCGAAGATAATCCCCGCTACAAATGAACTTAAGGAATGAATTAATATTCGCTCCTTTTTTTATGCTCTACAGTGAAATGATTTAATGGACGCCCTTCGGGGATTTTTGCTGCCCGCCCGAAACCAAGTTTCGGTGCCCTCTCTTTAAGGTGATTGCTATCACCTTAATTATTATTTCTATGAAATAATAACCGTTTGCATTTGTCTCTCTTTTATTTGATACTATGATAATGATTAAAAAATAGACAGGTGACTTTTATTATTCAACTTATACATACTAATTAAGTGAATATTTATTCACTCCTTTTTTTATGTCTAAGAGTGAAATGAATTATTTGACGCACGTAGTGGATTCTTTCTGCCACTCCGAAACAGAGTATCAGTATCAAAAAACTTAAAAAATATTCTTAAAACTCTGAACGATAACTACAATCCTAACGTTGTTTTTAATATAATTGCCTATTATATCATGTAGGATATTGCATTTCCTACACACAAATCAATTTAATAAGAATTAATATTTATGAGTATACAAGATACTGACATCCAGCATTTGGTTATAGAAGCAAGAAAGATTGTTAATGAAGAATTGACTGATTTATCTGGTCTAAACAAATTGCTTTCTCGCCAAACACTCCTACCCTTTGCTGACTGGATGGACAAATCTTATACTCGTGTTTGCTTGCATGAAGATGAGGAATTTGAATTGGTATTGATCTGTTGGCAGCCTATGGCTAAAACAGTCATCCACAATCATAATAAACAAAACTGTTGGGTTTTTTGCTTTGACTCAAATTTTGAAGAAACGATATTTTGTGAGAAGGGTCAGGATAAATTAAAGATCAAACAAATTGAAAAAGGCGGCATAACTTTTATGACAGAAGGAAATAATTGTCATACCCTTCAAAATAAATCTACTTCTCAGGCATTGTCACTTCATTTATATAACAGACCAATAAAAACATGTGGCATAGTTAAGCCATCATCGGAAAGTGTACATCTTGAAAAAGCTGTATTGGAGTATGATGCTGTTCTTCCTTAGGTTTCATTTTTAATTTAAGTAAGTTCAGGACCTGACAGGTTGTACAACCTGTCAGGTCCTTTTTATTTTCTTACTTTTATATAGAAAGATCATTCTTGCCCCAAAATTAGAACTATGGAAGCCACCACAATAGATGACGTTTTAACGCATTTAGATGCTATTATAGCAACATCAAAAAATGAACTTAGTACAATTGGCTATTTCGCTGCTATGTATAGAACGGTTACACAAACTGTAAAAAATAATTTGGGAACAGACTTCTTTCAAAATGATGATCGTATGGAAAAACTGGATGTGATCTTTGCCAACAGATACCTGAAAGCTTATTCGGATTACAATCAAGGTAAGGATGTTACGGCATCTTGGAAATATTCATTTGAAGAATCTAAAAATAACAGACTTATCGTACTACAACATCTGATGCTGGGTATGAATACACATATTAATCTAGACCTTGGCGTTGCGGCTGCACAAATTTCTACTCCAGAAAACATTGAAGACCTTAAAATTGATTTTAATAAAATCAATGAAATACTTGGCGGCTTAGTAGAAAGAATGGAAAGAGATCTTTCTGAGATTACACCCTTCTTAAATACAATTATCAAAATATTTAAAAACTTTGATAAAAAACTTATCAATTTTAGCATGACAATTGCAAGAAATGGTGCTTGGAAATTTGCAAATAAAATTGTTGGCAAAAGTGATCTTGATTTACAGAATATAATTAAGGAAAGGGACCTAAAAATCATAAAACTTTCAGATGGCATTGTTAATTCTGGCTTCTTCAAAGGACTGCTTTTTAAAATCCTTAGGTTTTGTGAAAAAGGAAATGTAGAAACCAAGATTGAGGCTATGGAAAAATAGTAATTAAAAGTCCAAATACGAATTTGATTATTGTATTTGTTGATTGATGAATAAATACTTACATTCAGCAAACTAACATAAAACAATGCTGACCAAATTTATCGTCTTAGGAATCTACGTTGCCATATTATTCTTGATAGGCATATTCGCTTCTAGGAGAATCAAAGGCATGAGCGACTTTTATGTCGGTGGCAAGAACATGGGCTTTTGGGCAGTCGCATTCTCTGCTAGAGCAACGGGAGAATCTGGTTGGCTATTAATAGGATTAACAGGAATGGGTGCTCTCGCTGGTTATTCTGGTTACTGGGTTGTACTTGGTGAATGTTTAGGCGTTTTCATTTCATGGTTCTTTATGGCGAAGATATTTAAAAGAAAATCTGATGCTTACAAATCCATAACAATCCCAGATTATCTAGAGAGCCATTTCAAATCATCCACACATACGTTAAGAATACTTGCAGCTTCTGTTCTATCAATATTCGTTGTCATCTATGTGAGTTCTCAAATCGATGCAACTGGCATTGCCTTCGAGTCTATGTTAGATGTTAACTATTTTACTGGTGCCCTTATCGGATTTTTCATAGTACTTATTTATATATTTTTTGGTGGGTTTGTAGCTGCTGTTTGGTCTGATTTATTTCAAGGCTTATTAATGTTTTTTGGGCTAGTATTACTTCCGATCGTTGTTTGGTTTTCAATCGATCATGGACAATCAATAACTGAAGGCCTAAATGCCATAGATCCTGCTCTAACTGATATATGGGGCGGCAATGAAGATGGTTTAATGAATCTGTTTACAATTTTAGGATTCTCCATGATAGGCTTAGGATTTCTTGGATCTCCTCAAGTATACGTAAGGTTTATGTCTATCAAAAACGAGGCTGAAATAGACAAAGGAAGGTGGGTCGCGATCATTTTTACATTACTAACGGATGCTGCAGCTGTTACCATTGGAATTTTAGCTAGGGTACTCTTTACCGAAAATGGTCAAGACCCAGAAGCTGTTTTTGGCGTCGGTGCAACTGATGTACTCAGTATGATGACTGAAAATTTCCTTCCTTTCATTTTAGTGGCCATTTACATTGCAATTGTTTTATCTGCCATCATGTCAACTATCGATTCATTATTAATCATTGCATCAAGTGCGATTACAAGAGACTTTTATCAGAAAATATTCCATCCTGAAATCAAAGATGATGAATTGACAAAACTATCAAGAATAGTAACAGTCATTATGGCTATTGTTGCTCTTGGAATTGCGATGACCATTGCCTTGGTTTCTCCTGAAAGGCAAGTATTTTGGGTCATCATTTTTGGATGGTCAGGTATTGCTGCTACATTCTGCCCTGTTATTATTCTTAGTTTATTCTGGGACGGCTTTACAGAAAAAGGAGCCATTGCTTCCATGATTTCTGGATTTATAAGTGTCATTGTTATTAAATTTGTTTTACAAAACATAGAAGGTATAGGTGAGTATTTTGTAGCACTAGATGTTTTAGGCCCTTCTTTTGTTGTGGCTATGTTGTTTGGATGGGGAGTTAGTAAATTTGAAACAATGCGAACAATGTGACAATGAATGCAATGTGACAATGAATACAATGAATGCAATGAATACAATGAATACAATGAATGCAATGAATACAATGAATGCAATGAATGCAATGAATGCAATGAATATAATGAATATAATGATTCAATATAACGAGTAAATAAGCAAAAGGTGTCCTCGCCTCTTTGCGAATTAAACAATAAAGTCAATGTAAATAAATAGTCAATATCAAATCCAATTAGTCAAATGATATATTCAAGAATTTATTCAATGCTTTTTAAAACATTTTTTCTTGTACTCATATTTACTAATGTCAATGCTCAAATAAATACCTTAAAACTAAACTCAAGTAGCTTAGGCATTGGTTTTTACAATTCATCTGCTGAGTCAAACCGGATAGGCTTAGGCATTAATTTTGATATTTCAGTTAAAGGCAAAAATAATATCTATTCAATATATGCAGGTAGGGCATATCTTATCAATATAAATGAATTTATAAAAGAAATTTTAGAATTCAATTTCACCTATGGAAAGGAAGTTTATCTTAATAATTTCATAGTTGCTGAAGGACATATCGGAGTTGGTTATACAAGTCATAAGGCTTCTAATACTGAAACTCATTCTGCTGTGGGTATTCCCATCAGGTTAAAACTGTATGTTAAATTTGGTAAGCATTTTTCAATGGGTGTTAATCCAAATATTAATATCAATACCTTTGAAAGAGTTTTATCTGGACATCTCATTTTCCAACATCATTTTTAAGATAAGATAATGGATTATAAACCAAAAGATGGATTCCTATATTATTACAACTTGGTTAAATCAGGTGATTATAAATCAAATTTCTCTTCGATAAATACGTTCGATTTTTTAGATACCATAACTGAAGAAAAATCAAATTACAGATATGCACCAGACAAATGGAGTATAAAACAAGTTGTTGGTCATATGACTGATCATGAAAGAATAAAAATGTTTCGTGCTTTTTTATTGAGTCGCAAGCAAAATGTCGAACTATGGGGTTATGACCAAAATGCATTGGTAGAAAACAGTCGATTTGACAATCAAACCATTTTAGAACTTAAAAATGATTTTCGAAAAGTAAGAGCAGCATCTGTTAGCTTTATAAATGCTTTATCGAGTGAACAGCTTTTAACTAAAGGAATGGCCAGAGATCACAGTATTACATTAGAACAGTTTTTAATCTCCATCATTGGGCACGAGATGCATCATGTCACTATATTAAAGGAAAAATATCTTTAAATTAACCTATCTACCTATTTCTACAATCCTTCTTGTAATTTATTCAATGACTATCAAATAAAGATTAAATAAAATTTACATATTTGTCCTCCCTTTATTATATCTACATGAATACTTGAATTTAGTGCAACTATATAAATGAACAAAGCACCCATTTTATTTACAAACAAGAACAGAACAGAACGTATCCAAAGTGCTCAGTCTGTCGATTATGATTTAATCATAATTGGCGGTGGCATAACAGGAGCAGGCATAGCTTTAGATGGTTCATTAAGAGGTTTGAAAGTTTTATTGGTTGAAAAAAATGATTTTGCATCTGGCACCAGTAGTAAGTCCACTAAGTTAATTCATGGTGGTCTAAGGTATTTAAAGCAATTTGAATTTGGCCTAGTAAGAGAAACTGGGTTAGAAAGAGCAATCGCCCATAAGAATGCCGTTCATCTTGTTCATCCAGAAAACATGTTACTCCCAATTGTAAAAAACGGATCATTTAATGCTTTTACAGCCAGTCTTGCAATTAGTGTGTACGATTTACTAGCTAAAGTCGAGAAAGACCAACGGAAGCAAAAGCTTTCAAAACAAGATGTAATATCGACTGAGCCTCTATTAAAAAAGGAAGGATTGAAATCTGGAATTTTATATTCAGAATACAGAACTGATGATGCCAGACTCACGATTGAATTAATCAAATCGGCCAATAGAAATGGTGCAGATATTTTCAATTATCTTGAAGTTGAAAATTTTGTTTACTCAGGCAACAAAACCAGTGGGATTATAGCTATCGATCATGCGAATGGCAAGAAAATAAAACTAAAAGGCAAATCGATTGTAAATGCAGCAGGTCCTTGGGTTGATAAATTGAGAATTGTTGATTCTCCGAAAACTGAAACCAATATTCAACTTTCTAAAGGAGTACATATTGTAATCGACAGGGAAAAATTAAATATTAACCAATCGGTATATTTTGATGCTTTTGACAACAGAATGATCTTTGCTATTCCAAGAGGAAACATAGTTTATATTGGCACAACAGATACCTTCTATTATGATGACAAAGATGCTATTCATTGCACAGAAAGTGACATCAACTATCTTTTGAATGCAACGAATCATATGTTTGATATTCCAACACTCAATATAAATGATGTAAAGTCCACATGGGCTGGACTAAGACCCTTGATTAGAAAAAAAGGAAAAAGCGCTTCAGAGCTTTCACGAAAAGATGAAATATTTGTTTCAGATTCTGGATTGATTACAATCGCCGGTGGAAAGCTGACAGGATTTAGAAAAATGGCAGAAAGGGTTGTTGACTTAGTTCTTGAAAAGCAAAATAAAGATTGTGTTCCATGTCAAACAGAAGAATATAAAATTCATGGCAATCCATTTGAAGATTATGATGAGTATGAAGCATTCCAAAAATCGCTAGCAAACAGATACCCTGACTTTGATGCTATTGAACTGGAATATCTGTCAGATACATTTGGCAAAGATTGTCTAGAAATTATTGAAACCGCTGAATCTTCAAAAGATAGATTGTTGATAAATCAACTGGATTATGCTATTAATTTTGAGTCTGCTTTTCTTCCCATAGATTTTATAGAAAGGAGAACAGGTTGGCTATACTTTAGCCCAGAAAAAGTAAGGAAATATTTGTCTTTCATTGTAACTTATTTTGCAAAGGCATTTTCGCGTGATCAGGCTTGGATTGATCGAAATTTAAATTATTGTGAAAAAATATATTCTGAGAATACTTTGGCAGATTTTAAAAGTTAGGTCGGTAAACTCCAACTAAACAACATCAATTATCTTGATACAACTTTGAGAGCATTGGATATAATCGAGAAGTCCATCCTTCGTATCCTAGCGTATTCATATGCAACATGTCTGCTATAAATATATCTTTTCGTACTTCACCGTTATCATCTAACATAGTTATACTTGTATCGAAATAATGCAGGTTTGTTTTTGAATCAACAAAAGATTTTATCATTGTATCCGCTTCTTTGTATTTAGGCCATAATGACCATCTCGCTGGAGATGGTTTCATCGATAGGTAAACCAATTGTGTTTTAGGTAATTTACTTTCTAGGTTGGATACAAATTTTTTAAATGACGCTAAAACCTGCTGTGGTAGGCTTCCTTCTGCTATGTCATTTTCGCCACAGTAATAAACCACAAATTTCGGTTGGTGTTTATAAAGATATCTGTCAGCATAATAAATGACTTCAGGATTTGTGGCACCTCCAAATCCTCTGTTAATTACTGGCAAGTTATTCATATCATCTGCCAAAGTGGTCCAGAGTCTGATACTGGAACTACCAGTAAACACGATCGCGTTTGAAGCGTATCGCGCACGTTGGTCCATTAATTCGAATTGCTTTATTTCTTCTTCAAATCGTAAGTTAGGTTTTTCAACATGTAAGTCATTAGTAACATCTTCTTTTACATTTTGCTTATTAGAATTACAAGCTGAACAAAAGATTATAAGACCAAATAATGTAAAAGAAAATAATTTCATGATGTGAGGAATTAATTATTTTAAAATTAAGTCGATAATTTTTGACTTGCCTTTGAAACCAAGTTTTTGAGCTTCTCTAATGTCTGATTTTGCTTCATCCAGATTCCCTAAATGATAATTTGAAATGGCTCTTTCATAAAAGTGATAAGGATCTTTGCTCAGTCGAATTGAAGTATTAGCTGCCTTCAAAGCTTCATCATATTGAGCAAACAAATTATGGATCCGACTTTTGTGATACCACATAATGGGCACATTAGACTTCATTTCCAGATAACGATTTATATCATCCAAAGCCCTATTATTTTTATTCATTGCAATATAGGTTGCTGCTCGATTTCTATAAACATCAGCATAATTGGGATCTATTTTTTCAGCATCGCTCAACAACGACAGCGCTTGATTATGTTCATTTAATTTAAGATAGGTAGATGCCGCATTTACTTTAAACTCAACATCATTAGGTTTCAACTTGACAGCCATTAAGTCATATTCCAAACCTTTTCTTATAGAATCCTTATTAGTAAAATTATAATACATTTTGGATATGGCGGTATACGTTTTTGTACTATTAGGATTCAGTTTAATCAGCTTCGTATAATCGGCAATAGCTGCATCAATATTATTATTGTCGCGATAGTAATTGGCACGATTTCTCCAAGCCAATGTAGAGTTTTCATAATGCCCAATGACATATGTCCAAAGCACTTCACCGTTTTTCCATACTTTCGTTTGTTTAAATGTCAAGAAAGTATAGCTCAATAAAACGATAACAACTAAACCATAAATTATAACTTTCTTTTCCTTGTAGTTTTGAACAGCTTTGTTTAGAAAGTATGCGAAAATAAAGAAGAGACCGAAATATGGAATATAGGTAAATCGATCTGCAAGATAACCTTGACCAGCCCCTAAAATTTGAAGTAATAAAATAACGTTCGCAATAAAAAAAGCTAAACCAAAAAACATAACTCTCCACTTTTTGAAATATGCCCAAAGCAACAATAGTCCTGTCCCAAGAAATGGAATTAAAGCAACATAATGCCAAACAGACAAAGTATTTGGATAGACATATAAGGGAGACATTTTATAAGGAAGAATACTTTTTATATAATAAATACAACACGAATAAGCTCCGATAAAAAGTCTGTCAAGTCCCTCAAAAGGTTGATCTGAAAACGTACTGTTTTCGCTCAGGAAATGCATATTAATCAATCCAATTATTAACGACCCAACAAAAAGAGGTAATTTGACAACGATATCTTTAACCTTTAGCCTGTGATCATCTGATAAATAAATATCAATTAGCAAAAGTGAGACCGGAAATATGACAGCTTGGATTTTCGAGAATAATGATAGTGCAAAAAAGAAAGCAACCAATACAATTGATTTATAATTAAAGCCTTCTTGTTTGCCCTTTATATATGACAACATACCTGCCAAGTAAAAGACGCCGAAGAGCACATCTTTTCTTTCAGTTAGC
The DNA here is from genome assembly GCA_013001975.1 of Saprospiraceae bacterium. Taxonomy (GTDB): domain Bacteria; phylum Bacteroidota; class Bacteroidia; order Chitinophagales; family Saprospiraceae; genus RFSX01. The sequence goes on from JABDKX010000108.1 coordinate 11,803, forward strand.
CAAGTTACAGATTCCACACGCAAAGGATGTAACGCGAAAAGACCTGCCAAAACCAAGGAGCCAAAGAGACCCAATTTTAATCTTTTACCAATCAAATAAACCAACAAGACACAAATCAAATGCAACAAAATATTGTTCAAATGCCAATATTCTAGTTTGTCAAATCCAAACAACATCTTTTCAATATTAAAAGACAGCAGTGTTAATGGAATATATGTTCCTTCAGTATCAGAAGTAAATATTTCTTTAGTATTGGTCCAAAAATTATCAGCATTGGCATTAATGACAAGGTCATTTTTATATATGAAAATATCGTCATCCCAATTAACAAACCCGTTTTTCATACTTGGAGAAAAGGCAAGAAATGTGACAAGCAATAGAACAATTATGGATAGATAGTTTTTGAGATTAAAAGACGATTTGCTTTCTATCCTTACATCCTGTGGAGAAGTCTTTTTATTATCCTTATGTCTTCTGGATTTCTTTTTAGTCATGATACTGACAGCGCAATGCTATATATTATACTTTTTTATAATATAAATATACCAAATATGAATTAAGAATAAGAATTATGAATTATGAATTATGAATTCTTGTTTGTAGTAGCTTGTAACTACGGTATTAGAATCAGAATTATGAATTATGAATTCTTGTTTGTAGTAGCTTGTAGCTTCGGCATCAGATTCCAACATCTTAGGAATAACTTTTATCATACCTCACCATCATATGAATCCATAAAGATCGAGATCCTCGCAATATTTTAAAAAAGAAAAGTGCCCCAAAAAGAATAACGATGCCCATAGCAGCTTCCACTGACCACTTGAAATAAAAGACAAGTAACAAAGCCAAAGGTAATAAAGTAAAAGTCGAAATAATATACGATAAAAACATAGCACCATAATAAAACCCTGGCTCTGGTTCCATCGCTTGATTACAAACCGAGCAATTTTTATTCATCGCTAATGGATCTGAGAATTTAAATGGCTCCACAAACATCTGACCTTGCCTACATCGAGGACATTTATTTTTCCACATAGCACTTAGAGAAAATCTCATATTTCAATTTTAGAATTCGAAATTAATAAATCTGATGAAGACGGCAAGATCGTTTTCAAGAAAGAAAACGTCTTTAAAAACTTAAAATATAAGGTTGTAACCAGCGATCTGTTTATCGTTTGATGACTATCATATTTGTTGACATAATACAGATTTAAATCTTTACACATTTTTTTAACTCTCTTGGGAACAATAACATCTTCTGGTGTACTGTGAGGTGCCCAATTAACATATTTATAATATAATTTGTAAAACAATGATGAAGATGTCGGTTCATACAAGAAAATAATATGACCATTTGGCTTTAAAAGTCTTTTCAACTCTGCCAATGTTTCTTTGTGCTTTACGAAATGGTGAAATGCAGCGTAACAAAATATTAAATCAAAACTGGCGTCAGCAATAGGTATTTCATAGCTCTTACAAGCAAGAGATTGGTCAATTTTGACTTTATAAATATCTTCCCAATACTTTATGGAATCAACAGCATATGAAGAAATATCTGTTACCGTAAATTTAGCAAAAGGTAAGTAATACTTCTTTGTAAAACAAGATGCCCATCCTTGTCCTGCGCCTATTTCTAGTACATCAGTCTTATTATTGATAATGGACTTATATTTCTGTAATTTATAATCCAGATGAGATGCTTCCTGAGTTTTATTTAGAAAGTTGGCTTTAGTAAACTTCGAAGGGCCTTCTTCAGGGCTGTCTCTCCAGAAGTTTATTTCTATATTCTCTTTTTTTTCTAAATCCAATTTCTTCACAAGTACAAAAGTATTTATATAATTTAAAATTTAGGCACAAACCCACAAGGAGTTATATTACTTTTGTTTGTAATAAAATTAATGATGATAAGCTCTGATCAAGCATTAGAATTGGTATTGGAAAACTTAATGACTTTAGGGACAGAATCTATTCCTTTACAGGCGTCTCTTGGTAGGGTTTTAGCTGAGGATATCAATGCATCTAGAGATTTTCCACCGTTCAACCGTGTCGCTATGGATGGCATAGCCATTAAATATAACGCATCAAATGAAGTTAATACCTATATATGCAAAGGATTACAGTCAGCAGGAATGGCCCCTTTGACCTTAGGTGATGAAAGTAATTGTTTGGAAGTAATGACAGGTGCCATGCTGCCTTTTGGGACTGATACAGTCATACCATATGAACATACAAGTCAACAAGAGGGCAAATTTATTGTCAATTTACCTATAAAGGCAGGTTCTAACATACATCGAAAAGGAAAAGATTTGAGTAAGGGTGATACGCTTATTCCAAAAGGTCAATTTATCAGAACCCAAGAAATAGCCATCTTAGCAACTGAAGGAAAGGTCAAAGTAAGGGTTTTGGCAAACCCTAAAATTGTTATTATTTCCACAGGAGATGAATTGGTTGAATTAGAAATGAATCCTGAACCGTATCAGATTCGAGCTTCAAATAAGTATATGTTGTTGTCAGCACTCAGTAAATTAAATATAGATGCTGATTCAATTCACATTGATGACGATAAAGATAAACTGGAAGAGACTATTTCTAAAATTTTAAATGAGTACGATGTCATTTTAATGAGCGGTGGCGTATCTAAAGGAAAACTTGATTTCATTCCTGATGTTTTATCAGAACTAGGCGTAACAAAGGTTTTTCATCGCATTGCTCAACGTCCAGGCAAGCCATTTTGGTTTGGACAGAAAGCGCATAATACATTTGTTTTTGCCTTTCCAGGAAATCCAAGTTCTACCCTTGTTTGTTTTAAAAAATACTTTGAACCTTGGCTGATGACTACTCAAGGACAAAAGCAAGCATTAATTAAGGTAAAACTAAGTCAAGAATTTGAATTTAAACCAAACCTCACCTACTTTGCACAAGCAATAATCGAACATTCAGAAGGTCAATCTTTTGCACAAATATTAACAGGAAATGGATCTGGTGATCTGGCTAATTTAACTAGGATCGACGGGTTTGTTGAATTACCTCAAGGCAGTGATCTTTACAATGAAAAGACTTTATATAATTTTATTAAAATATAGTATTTGAAACCAGAAGGGAAACATAAAAAAATTGCAAAAGTTAAGATTAATAACTTTAGTCGTTACGATTTGAGCTTATTAGGATTTACATCTGATTTCAGCAAACTTTCCACAGATCTTAGCAAGTTAATAGTTAGTAATCATAACATTTGCATAGTTGATAAAATAAACAATAAAGCTTCTGGATATATTTCAATCATTGGAAGTCGTGGTGTTCATAAAGTGATAAACCCGAAAACAGTTCATGAACATGACTTCAGAATTGAGGCAGAAAAGCATGATTTAGCTATCATAAACGGAGATCATTTTGCATCTTATCATGGTATCATTTATTGTGATTCCCAAACAGAAAATGTTCTTAAAACCAAAGTGCAAAACATCGAACATGTCTCTGCTATTATATTAGGAGATGTCAACAAGCCATTTGATTGGTTATCTAATGCACTTGAACAAAATTTAAATGACATTCCTATCATACAGGCAAAACAATTGCCTGACCATATTGAAACTATTTTAAAAAATAATATACCTACTTTAAGTGGAATAGTATTGGCAGGAGGCAAAAGCCAACGAATGGGTGAAGACAAAAGCCAAATGGTTTATCATGAACTAAATCAAGAAAAGCACTTGGCTACCCTATTAAGCAAATGCAGCATAACTCCCTATATATCAAAACAATACATTGAAGAAAAAGGTGGTCAATTTGACATAATCCCGGATTCATTTATGGATCTAGGCCCATTAGGAGCTATTTGTTCTTGCTTTCTGAAATTAAGAAATCATGCACTATTGGTAATCGCATGTGACTTACCGTTAGTTAATATGGATACAATAGAATTACTTATAAAAAATAGAAGGCCAGACAAATATGCGACTTGTTTGAAGTCTCAAAATAAAGATTTCCCAGAACCACTTATTGCGATATATGAACCAAAGTCTTTCCAACGATTAATGCAATTTCTTTCAATTGGGTATTCTTGTCCGCGCAAGTTTTTAATAAATACCGACGTTCACATTATTGAAATAGACAATGATGACTACATAATGAATGTAAACACACCAGAAGAAAGAAAAGATGCTTTGGATAAAATCAAAAATGCAAACGAACAATGATTAACAAGACTTCTAATAAACTCAATCTTATTTTATATATTATTTTAAGTTGTCCTTATTTTATTATGGCCCAATCAATATTATTGAACGAAGATCACTCCGATTGGGAAAATGTAGATTTAGTGAGTTCAGATTTTGATGACGGACAGTTTATTGATATAAGAGAATTAAAAATTGCTAATGATGACAACTACCTCTTTCTAAGATTCAGCTTTGATCAAGAAATTATACTCCAAGATGAAAACGATATAACACTGTATCTAGACATAGATAATGAAATTACAACTGGGAATAGTTTTAATGGCATGGGTGCAGATATCATTTTTAATTTCGGACAAAAAAGAGGTAATTTTTATGGTAACCAAATCTTCAGCATTTTTCATAATGATATAGGCCTGATCAGTTCTCCTACCGTCTCAAGTACAGAGTTTGAAATTGGTATCAAGCGACAATTTGATTTTACAAACCTCTCAATGGCTAACGATATCAAATTATTTATCAGAACCAGCAGCTTTCTTGGAGATTACATACCAAATGAAGATGAGCCAGCTTCATATCAAATGAAGGACAATATTCCATCGTTTGCAGGAGACTACAATATCTTTCCAGATCCCAATGCAGACTTCAGGGTTATGAGTTATAATGTATTGAGAGATCAAATATTTGAACCTGAAAGTAAGGATGCTTATTCAAGAATCTTATCAACGGTTAAACCGGATATATTTTGTTTTCAAGAAATCTATGATCACAATGCAACAAGTCTCCTCAATTATTTAGAGGACTTGGACGTTATCAATACGATTCAAGAAGAATGGTATGCCATTAAGGATGGAAGAGACTTGATAACGCTTAGCAAGTATCCGATCAAGTTTCATCGTGAAGTATTTGGCAATAGTTTTTTAGTTGCCGATGTTGATGGCCAAGATTTAATTATCATTAATTGTCATTTACCGTGTTGTGATAACAATAATGGTAGAGAAGAAGAGATAGATGCGATCTTATCCTTTTTACGGAATGGCTTAGAGGGCAACGCACCATATCCCATTATTTCTGGTACACCATATATGATCTTGGGTGATATGAATTTCGTAGGGTTTGCCAGTCAAGTAGAAAGTTTGTTAACAGGCAATATTGACGATAATTATCGATTTGGTGATGATGTTATTTTGGATTGGGACGATGGTTTAATGACTGATGTCAAGCCACAAACAACAGGATTTCCTGCTACATTTACGTGGTACAACCCTTTTGGATCCTTCTCAGCTGGAAGGCTAGATTATTGCATTTACACAGATGCTACAATGGAAGCTACGAATAGTTATGTGCTGAATACCAATGGATTAAGTCAATCTGAAATACAAGAAACAGGTTTAGAAATCGACGACGTTAACCAAGCTTCTGATCATTTACCATTAATAATGGATTTTAAGCTCTTACAGACGTCTACAATCGATTTTAGTGATGAAATAACCATAGAATTAAGCCCAAATCCATTTAAAGACTATCTAAATATCAAATCTGATAATGATGTCTATTCAATACAGCTTATAGATAACAATGGCAAAATTGTATTTTTTAAATCACTTGGTGCACACTTAGGAAAAGAAATAAACATTCAAGTTACAAATCACTTAAAATCAGGATCTTATACTGCCATAATTCATACGAAGAATGGTTATAGTTCAAAGCCGTTGATAGTTGTTAATTAGGTTATTCTTGTTCGCCACCATTCAAACTTTGCTGCAATCCTTCCAATTCTTGCCACTTACCAGAAGCAGCTAAAGAAGCTTGTTCAGGCCATGTTTGAGGATTATGCATTTTATATCTAGGACCTTCTGCTAACAAAATAGACCTTAGGACATCTGGCGTAGTATCTGCCAATGCCCAATAACTCTTAATGCCTGAGTTACTTAATATTGAAGATATCTTTGGACCTATACCCTCTATCTTTTTCAAATCATCGACTCTGTTGGGATCTCGCTGAAGAATCCGTCTTTCCACTATATCAGACTCCATTTTTGTCCTGGTTTCATTAACAAGCGTTTTTGAAACTTCTACCGTGTCCAAGTTTTCCATGGCCTTTCTTAGTAAATCTAAGTCCACACGCTTAACAACTTCTACTTCTTTAACTATTTCAATAGGAACCTCACGAATGACCTCAACCTCAACTTCTTTGATGACTTCGACTGGCACTTCTTTTATGACTTCCTTTATTATTTCTTTTTCAACAATAACTTCAACAGGGACTTCTTTTATAACTTCAACTTCTTTGATTACTTCTACAGGAACCTCTACAACAACTTCTTTGATGACCTCAACTTCTTTGATAACCTCAATTTCATTGACCATTTCTACAGGAACTTCTCTTATAACTTCTACCTCATTGATAACTCTTTTTTCTTGAGCGACGGGTACTTCTTTTATTACCTCTATTTCTCTAATAACATCTACCTCTTTTATTACCTCGACTTGTACTTCTTTAACGACTTCAACTTCTTTTATAACTTCTTTATACTCTACATTAGATTTTGCATCAGATTTGTACTTTTCGTATTCATGTTTAATTGAAGTAAGTGAAGAGGTAACATTTTTGTACTCATCTGTTAAAGATTGATACAAGTTTTCAACCTCATTTAATTTAGCTGAGTCTTTCTCAGATTGAGATTTTAGTTTTGCCAAATCAGATTTCTGAGCAGAAATATTGCTTAATAATTCTTCTACCTTACTATTCCCTATACTTTTCCCAAGTAAAAATCCCAGTAATGTAGATCCTGCCATCAAAAGCAACGGTAACCATATACTAATACTCATGATTGTTCGTTTATTTTTTTTAATAACTTATTGCCCGAAAGCAACGACAACACCTTTCTGTAATACATCGCCATCAAAGCAATTTGGATTGGCCAATTTAGCTGAAGCAAGTAATTGACTTGAGTTTACACCTAGCGTCAAAAAATATGTTTTCACACTATATGCTCTTGCCAATCCTAGATTTTCATATTCTGTTTGATTGGTTTCATCCTCTAAGAAAAGTCCCTTTATCTTCATTTTCCTTTTAGGATTTTCATCCAAATATTTACCAATACTCAGAAGTAATTCTTCAAATTCTGGAGAAAGTAAATAATGATCAAAACTGTTACGTGAAAACTTAAAATTCTCTAATGATACTTTCTTGAAATCACCATCTTTAAATAACAATGCAGGTTTACAAGGTTCACCTTTTAGCAAAGGAGTCGCTTCAATTTGACTTTCACCAGAATTATTAGAGATATATTTATTACAAAGAAAGTATCCCAGTACAAACCAGATTATTATTAATGCAATATATAATGGTCTCATTTGAAATCATTTTTAAATACATAAGGATAAATACAGAAAATCTTTGCAAGATTCTCTAAGTAGTTTTTAACAACGTGGTTTTTGAGTTTGGAATATGTTGAATATAAAATTGACTTTATTCGCTTTGCGTCCATTACAGGAGCAGGCGCTAAGCCATGGTAAAAAGAGATTAATGCATTCATAAAACAGGTATTCCAACCTTTTTTAATCCAATTTCCGTTCCAAAAACTACTAAATCATTCAATAACCCTCAATTTTGAAGAATATATAAAGTCAATATTTATCTTTAAGCCATAAAATCTATTGATCTATGCCAAAATTATTATCCCTTATTATTTCACTAACTTTCGGGTTAACATCAATCATAGCACAATCACCTCCTCAATCGGATTCTAGAATGTATGATATAATTGATGCTGTGTCAGCTGAGAGAATTCAAGGCGATATTGAGAAATTGGTCAGTTTTGGTACACGTCATACGTTATCTGATACCGTTTCTAATGAACGTGGTATTGGAGCAGCGAGACGATGGATCAAGTCAGAATTTGAATCTATTTCGGAATCATGCGATAACTGCTTGGAAGTCAAATATCACAAAGGCTTGGTTAAAGAAGGTGAGTCACGAAGAATACCTACAGAAACTTGGATTGTAAATGTATTGGCTATTAAAAGAGGTAGCCAATTTCCTAACAGATATATCATCATGTCTGGTGATATTGATTCCAGAGTAAGCAATCCCTTAGATGGTGAATCAGATTCACCTGGCGCCAATGACAATGCATCAGGTATGGCCGGCGTCATTGAAGCAGCTCGCGTATTGTCTAAATATGATTTTCCTTGTTCTATTATATTTGCAGGTCTGTCTGGAGAGGAACAAGGTCTGTTTGGAGGAAAATTTTTAGCTGCAGACGCTAAAGATGCTGGATGGGATATTATTGGGGTTTTAAACAACGATATGATTGGAAATATTCATGGAATTGATGGTGTCATTGACAACACGAGCTTCCGAATATTTTCTGAACCAATGCCCCCAAACTCAAGCGAGCAAGCACTGATATGGAATCGATTCTATGGAGGTGAAACAGATGGTCCATCAAGACAATTGGCAAGGTATGTAGACAAAATGACTTCACAATATTGCACCAATCTTAAAGGAACGATGATTTATCGCTTGGACAGATTTGGTAGAGGCGGTCATCACCGTCCTTTTAATGATGAAGGTTTCCCCGGGATTAGAATCATGGAGACACATGAAAATTACACGATGCAACACCAGGACATCAGAACTGAAAATGGCATTGCTTATGGCGATGTCATTGAAGGTGTAGACTTCGATTATGCTGCAAAATTGACTGGCGTTAATGCAATCTGCTTAGCTGGTTTAGCATGGGCACCTAAGCAACCTGCATTTGTTATGATAGGTGGTGCAGTTAAACCATCTACAAAGTTGAAATGGGATCCTGTTGATGACGAGAATATACATGGTTATAAAGTATATTGGCGAAATACAACTTCTCCTCAGTGGGAATTCTCAAAGTGGGTTGGAAAAAACACAGATGTCACACTAAAAAATATCATAATTGATAATTACCTTTTTGGTGTTGCCAGTGTCAACAGCCAGGGCAATGAAAGCGTCGTTGTTTATCCTAAAACGTTAATACCTAGAAGATAGATTAGTAAGTATATATTTGCATTGCATCATTATTATTTGCAATAACTAATAATGATTGGTTTTTACTTTTAATCAGAGCGACATCGCGGACATCTTTATCAGCTGAAACGCCTGTTTTTTCATTTCTAGAAACGACGAAATTACCAGAATCATCCATCGTCACCAAGCATCCTTTTCCAGCGTCAGAACGTGTGGTTTCAACTTCTCTGTTATACATATTTCCAGCTAAGAAAATATCTGTCTTACCGTCTTTATCAAAATCGTCTACTGCTATACCGTAAACTGGAGATATTTGAGCTTCACCAGGTAATACGACTTGCTCAAACGACTTACCCTTATTGATGAAAATACTGTTTGAAAAAGTTTGAGCTTCCTGGAGAACAGTTTGATCTGTAATCAATCCATCTAAGACGTCAGTTATTTCAGCTGATCCAAAATCGCTGTATGATTTAAATTTATCACTTACAAACGGCATCTGTTGAGAAGAACATTGTCTCCCTCTTACTGGATAACATTTATCGCCTTCGTAGTAACCCAGATATACATCGTTGCTACCATTTTTATCAAAATCATCGACAAAGAGTTTGAATGGTTTATCTACAGATGCTTTATATTTAATATTATGTCCAAGGTTTCCAGCTATGATATCCAAATCATTGTCACCATCCACATCAGCTATTTCAATGGCATTCCACCAACCCTTAGTATTCTTCAAGTTAAAATTCTCTGTGATTTCTTTTAAGCCATCTTTTGAAGAACTATAGATTTGTATTGGCATCCACTCTCCTACCGTTATTAACTCTAGTTTTCCATCGCCATTGATATCCGCCACTTTTCCGTCAGTCACCATGCCATAATTCTCAAAGAAAGGTGCCTTGACTTTTGTCACATCAACATATCTTTCGCCATTATTTTCTAATAAAAAACTATTGACTTTTCGACCATATTTTCCTGGTTGCTGTCTGCCTCCTACAAATAAATCCAAATCGCCGTCACCATCATAATCAAATGGCACAACTGTAGAAGTACTCACTTTTATATTGGGTAATAAATTAGATTTTGTAAATGCGCCTTTGCCATTATTTATATAAAGTCTGTCTAAATATCCTGTTGTCCCTTCTTTATACTCAGAGCCACCACTGCAAACATAAAGGTCTAAATCATTATCGTTATCAAAATCAAAAAATACAGCACCACCATCTTCAAAGCCAGCATCTATTGCAGGAAATGCATTAATTGATTGAAATTGCTTGTCGTTAATACCTGCCAGTAATTGTGCTTTATTTCCTGCTGAACCACCTAAATAAATATCCGTGAATCCATCATTATTGACATCACCTTGTGCCATAATTGGTCCTAAGGTAGAAGTTTTATAAGGCAATAATATTTCACGCTTATAATCATTATACTCATTCTCTATATGTACAAGATTATTATTAGGTAACGCTCTAAAGATGCCTTTAGAACCAGATTTTTTATTGTTACCTGATGATGCTTCACTATATTTTACAACCAAGGTTTGGTTTGCTTTAATATCACTCAGATCGGTCACTTTATTATCAGGCCAAATTACTTTCAATTGATCAACACTTTTATCTTTACCAAGCCCAAAATGCACCATTGTTTGACAAGAAGACATATATCCTCTATAAGGCGTCATCTCAATTGCTTGTGTGCTGCCTCCCGCAGATACTTCAATTCTAGCATTAATCCCTTTTTTATTATTAGGACTTCCCTCCAGATTAATTGAAAGATAATTGTTTATCAGTTTTTCATTAGCAGTATTCTTGTAAAGGCTGGCTTCCATACTCATATTATTGATAATCATATCCAAGTCTCCATCATTATCGAAATCTGCATATGCTGCTCCTTGTGACCAAGTTGGCGTTCCCAGTCCCCAAGTGTTTGTTTGTTTAGAAAAATTTAATCCACCTTCATTTTTATAAATGAAATTGGCAATTTTTTGTGTTGGTGCTTTTTTAGATATTTCTAATGGATCAATACCTAAATTCTTTTGGTTAGGATTTTTTGCTTTCTTCTTCCTTTCTTCAAATAATTTTTTCCGCCAGATTTGAAAATCCTTGTTACGCATCTCCTTTATCAATCCGTTTGTCACTACGAGATCTTTCAATCCATCTTGGTCAAAATCCACAAACAATGGTGACCAACTCCAATCTGTATTTGAAATTCCTGATAACTGCGCAATTTCACTGAAAGTCTCATCGCCATTATTTAATTGCATGGCATTAAACATATATTGATAATGATATCCATTGCGTGCTAAAGCAAAAAATTTCTCAGGATTCATTCCAGACATATTTGTTTTTTGTCTGTAATTATCTTCCGCTACCATATCAGCAACATAGACGTCCAAATGTCCATCATTATTTATGTCTGCAATATCCACACCCATACTGAAATTACTCATGTGCTTTAAAGAACTGTCTGTAATGTTTTTAAATGTGCCATTTCCATTATTTTTATAAAGGATATCTGGTTCATCATAATCACATGCCACATAAATATCAGTTAAGCCATCTTGGTTAAAATCAAATGCAGTTGCACTTAAACTGTATGCATAATTTGTTATTCCTGAAAAGTCTGTAACATCGACAAATTTTCCATTATTGTTTTTGTATAACCTATCTGTAAAACTGTAATCGACTTTTCCTTTGAGTCTTGTTTTTTCTGCTAATGAATTAGGCGGTTGATTGGCAAGGTAAACATCCAAATCTCCATCATTGTCATAATCAAAGAAATTTGCCATAATACCATATCCGTTATCATTTAAGCCCATTTCTTTGGCCTTGTTTGTAAACGTACCATCTCCATTATTTATATAGAAGACATTTTCTCTTTTGCTGGCATCATCATATAGAAACTTACAAACATAGATATCATCAAATCCATCATTGTTAATATCAACCACGGCTACTCCAGTGGACCAATTCATTGGGTTGATACCACTTTTAGCTGAAACGTCTTCAAACTTGAAATCGCCTTTGTTTCTATACAGCTTATCGCCTTCCATATTCGAAGCAAAATAGATATCCATCAATCCATCATTATCGGCATCTAAAACAGCAACGCCTGCTCCTTGTAACATACCATCAAAAGTGATCACATTAATCGCTGGATCCTCTTTGATTCTATTATTAAACGTGATACCAGATACAGAAGAAGGGATTTCTTCTAAGAATTGCACCTTAGAAGTATCATCAGGATAAACACGTGAATCGGCATTATCTTCAGAACAACCAATAATTACAATTGAAAAGACTAATAAATAACCTATATATTTTATCATCAACAACTTAGCTTTAATGACACAAATATATAAATAGTATCTAAGACAATTAAGCCTTAAAAGACACTAAAAGCGGCTTAATTTACTTGCTGGGAATAAGACATTGATTGATTTGGGTAACAATTCAAAATTTAGCGGTTTACTAAACTCAAAACTCTCTCCATCAATGTGAAAATAGTATGGATATTTTGATTCAATTGTAACCGTCTTACATTTTTCAATAGAAACCAATCGGCTTTTATGTAAGCTGTTGTTTAACATGCGCCATGTTGACAATAATATTCTAAATATAGATGCCTTTTTGATAAACACGACATCAAGGAGTCCGTCTGTCATTTCAGCTAGAGGCGCTACTGTAAAGTTATAGCCATACATCGCTGCGTTTGCCACAGCAATGGTAGTAAAGGGTCCTTCAATGGATTTATTGTTCAATTTTACTGTGAATTCTGGAGCTTTAAAGTTGAATATTTCTTTTCTAACCAGGTTGAAATACATTTTAAAGCCTCGTTTTTCTCCTTCATGGGCTTTGAAAGCTATTAAAGCATCAAATCCTACACCTGCCAGATTTAAGAAAAATCTATCATTGACTGTACAAGAGTCAATACATTTCGATTCTGCAGTATTTAGAATTTTAATGGCTTTTTTGATGTTTCGCCCCAGACCAATATGCATGGCAAAACCATTACCGGATCCATAAGGAATAATACCTAAAGCTGTTTTTTGATTGACAATAGATTTGGCGACTTCATTGACTGTTCCATCGCCTCCACATGCCACCACGATATCAGTATGGCTTTCAACAGCTTGCTGAGCTAAAACAGAGGCATGACCAGCAGATTCAGTGAATTGCAATTCATAATCAAACTTGGACTTATCCAAATATTGATCAATCAGGGTTGGCAAGGCATTTTTGCTTTTTGCTCCTGAAAAAGGATTTACAATGAAAACGATTTTTTGTTTAGAATACATTTCTTTTTTCTACCTATTGGGAGAGCAAAGATAATTTATTCATGGACATTGGGTTATAAACTAGAAATTCCTATTTACATGAACTATCGTATTTGAATACAACTCAACGCCATTTGTGTCCCGAATTACAAGAAAATAGACCCCACCGAATAATTCGTAATTTCTGATCGTAAAGAAATTATTATTAATATTATTTCTTTGAAAATGGACGCGTCTTCCAGATACACTCTCGAAAATATAAGTATTCACTTCGCCATCGTAATTAAGATGAATCCTCAGTTCTTCATCGAATGGATTTGGAAACATTTTCGCTTCGATAAATAGGTCAATTCCATTACAATCTTCATCGATATCATTATCTGGAATTTCAATACCGATTGGACTTATGCCAGAGTTTGAATCATCACAATCTAAGCTATTGTCAACATAACCAATTGGAGGTTGCATTATACAGGTATCGGTTGGCATCATTAAATTTCCAAATCCATCATTATCCGAATCAAGATAATATGTGAATTTAGGAAGGCCTTCGTCTGCCTTGCCATCACAGTTATTATCAACAGCATCACATATCTCAATACCATCTGGATTAATAGAATTATCTGAATCATCACAGTCAGAAGAATTGTCAACAAAACCAACAGGAGGAATCAAAATACACGTATCAGCGAATACCAATTGATTTCCAAATCCATCTTGATCTAAATCTTCATAATACCTATTCTTCGTAAGTCCTTCATCTGCACGACCATCGCAGTTATTGTCGATGGCATCACATATTTCTGAAGCGTTAGGATTGATCAATTCATTCATGTCATTACAATCGCTGAGATTGTCCACAAATCCAACTGGTGGTGTTATTATACAGGTATCCACAAAAATACTCGCATCACCGAAACCATCATTATCAAAATCAAAATAATATCTGTTTCTTGGTAAACCTTCATCAGCCCTGCCGTCACAATTATTATCTATGGCATCACATATTTCTGGAGATATTGGATTGATCGAATCTACTTCATCATTACAATCGTCAGGATTAGAAGCATAACCTGATGGGGAAAACAACAGACAAGTGTCAATGGGAAACATTTCATCACCATAACCATCACTATCAACGTCTAAGTAATATGTAAAGAGTGGTAAATTGTCATCAATAAATCCTGAACAATTATTATCTCTTCCGTCACATATTTCGTTAGCAGCTGGGTTTATGTTTGGATTAGTGTCATCACAATCTTGATAGGTATAAAATCCATCATTGTCTACATCATCAAATAGGAAAGACTCTGCTTTAGAAATGACATCCTTTGCTATTTCTATACCAATTAACCTACCTGGTATATCATCTGCAGGTGGATGAATTCCTCCCCAAATCCTTGACAAACTTGTTTGATCAGAAGCATCTCTAAAAGTCGCCCACTGCAAGATTATGTCTTCGCTTGGTCCATCTTCAAAAACAAGAAATTCATTCCGCTCAGCTGAAAACTCAGCCATTCCACCAGGAAAAAATTCACTTCCTGTCATATGAGCTAATAAGTCAGCTGCCGCCCTAGAATAAGTTGAATGCCCAGAGACATATCCAGCGAATGGCGGTGTAACAAATGAAGGTCTTTGATATGGCCACCAATCATCAGCTAATATCCAATCAACGCCTGCCACATCTACTTCTGGATCTTCAATAAATTCAGGTCCTTTCCAAGCATAAAGTTTAATCTTATTTAAATTTTCAAGATTTGGACCAACAAGAGGGTCGCCTTCTTCAACCAATTCAATATATCCTTCTACCAAAGGCATACCACCCACATGATAATTAGGTAAATTCTCATCCGTACATTGTCCTCTACCAGCCATTGAACGTATCGCGGATATCGGTCTTAAGTAATCATAATATCCTTTAATACCCCATGCTGCTATAGCACAATCATGCATTGCACTACCCATCATCAGATAGGATTTAACATCCCATTCTAATAAATCTATTTGCTCTCCTTTACCATTATATTTCCTTTCAAAAGCAGGATGGTCAGTCACATAATTAAGAAGCGTAAACCAATGCCCTGGTGGTGTTTCAGAATCAGGACCATCAGCCCAAAATTCTGCAAGTACTCTACCATAATCCCCTCTAGGTACCATATTAGGTTCATATGGTTCTCCTGTATAAGGATTAATTTCATGACCTTCGCCAATGTCTCCACCATCAATATAATTGTAAAAGTCAGGATAATCAGTAAAGTCCGTCGGCAGCTCATTCACATTGCCGATCGCTCCAGGTGAAATATCCCACATAACACCATCATCAGGATCTAAATGGCTGGACCAAATTGATACCATTGCGAATCCCCACTTAAATTGATCAGACATGGCATTCGATTCTTCCAATGATACCTGCGGTGGCGTTCCAGGATCATGGTATACATAATAATCAAATCCATCTCGTTGATATATCATTAAATCATCTGTACTTAAAGCAAAAGGCGTCACTTGACCCCATTCTGGGCTTAAGAAATCAGGTGTGTCATTCGAGGTGACATTCCCTGATTGATCAATAAATTCTTCTAATGTCAAAGGCTGCCATCGATTTGGATCATTTAAGGGCATAACGCCGCTTTCTGTTATCAACAAAGGATCATTCACTGGCTCATAAGCTATGTTGGCATAATCATTTGCTTGATTTGAATTGTCATTATCACCAAACTCAATAATTTTTTCTGCGACATAATTTCCTAATGCGGCTGGATTGCCACTCGAATAATCTGTCGAGCTGAATGCCAGACTATAACCTCGATCGATCATAATTTGATTCATCCGTCCAAATATACTTCCTGCCCCAGGTGATCTTAAGAATCGATTAAATAACAAGCGGTAAATCGCATAGCTGATCGCTTCTTCAATGTCTGCTTCAGGCGTTGATGAAACTGGGATACCATCAAACTCAATCTCTATTCCATTAACAGTATTCCCAAGCAAGTAAGGATCTGCTTCAGGATGGTAAACAGCCCATATATCATACATGGCAATCGAAGTATGCCATAAATTTCTTGCATGAACTGTAGGACGTGCAAAATCATTTCTAATTCCATTGAGAACCTCCTCATTCCAGACCCTCGCAATGCTGTGTTCTTGAGCATTAATAGTAGTTATCATACCACAGAATACGGCTATTCTGAGGACTAAGGCTATCTTAACTTTCATATCAAACTTTTAACCAACTGTTTAACAACTTGGTAAAGATATATATATTATTAATATGTCCCATTACGGACATCCAAAAAAGTCAGTTAAATGCTAAAAATAAATAAGAGCTACTTTTCAACGACAATTTTATCGCCTAAATCCACCTCTTCTTCCACCGCCACTACCGCCACTGCTTTGTCCTTTAATCGCATAGGTAAATGACAACATATAGTACTGGCCCAGAGAGTTGATAACAGAATTTTGAATGAAATTTAAATTTTGAGTTCTTGAAATGCCTTGATTTTTATTAAGAATATCGAATACTGAAAACTTTAATTCTCCTCTCTGATCCTTTAAAAAGTATTTAGATATACTCGCCTTCCAAATAGGAATCGTTGTTGCTTCACTAAAGTCTTCTTCTGAATAAAAGTTTACATCTATTTCTGTGCTGAAAGCCAAGCTGTTTTTGTGATTATAAGTTATTTCACCAAATACATTTTGTGAAGAGTAATTCAGGTTATTTCTTTCAGACTCAGAATATTTATTGATATTGTATGAATAACTACCTCCCAAACGCCAATCCAATTTCTCTTTGTTTCTGTTCTCAAATCTCAGTCGTACATTTCCATTTATTCTATCTGTTTTATTTTCTCTGTTATTTATAAATGTAAATCCTTTAGAGTATCCAATTCTGTTTCGCAAACTCATTGTAATATTTATAAATCTGAGGGGGGTTGAATACTCAGCAGAACCCGTTGAATTAAAATTGTAATCTACATTGGTAGGACTTTGCATCTGAACAAAATTCTCATCAATAAATGATTCATTAATTATTTGATTCTTGGTATAATTAAAGTTGAAGAAAGCATAGAAACTTCTAAAATTAAACTGATCATATTTGAAGTAATTTAATCTTAGACGGTGGCTGTATTCTGGAATCAAATCTGGATTTCCTATGTATATATTAAGTGGATTGCTGTTATCAGGTATTGGCTGCAATTGTTCTAACGAAGGCATGTTTACATTAGTAGAATAAGACAGTCTGATGTTATGCGCTTGTCCAATTTCATATCGCCAATTAATTCTAGGTAAGAATCTTAAAACATCTTTTTTAATCGATATTTCTTCAAAAAGTAAATCACCTTGTAAGTGAGAATTTTGAACTGCTGCTTCTAAGGTTAGTTGTGAAACATCCGAATTAAAATGAAAAGCTGTTGAATATCGATCGTAATAGTAGTCTCTAACATAAGCATTACTTAAATCTTGATTCAACGTTTGCATATCCGCTTCAATATCAAAATACTCTGTTAATACATCATTATTAAAATTCTGTCTTCTGTATTTAAATTCTAGATATTTCCCATATGAAAGTGGCTCAACAAATGAAAACTCTAATCTGTATTGGTTGTCCTGGTCACTTTGAATAACATCTTGAACCAATAATGTTTCCAATGTATTATTATCGCTAAAAATTATATTTTGCGAATTCAGATCTGCTAACAAATCATTGGTAGCATCATTTAAAGAACCATTAAAAGTGAAAATTCTTTTTTTAACAGAGCCAAACTTTTTACGGTAAGTCAAATTAGAACTTAAGTTTAAGTTTTTACCATTCGTTTGATAGTCACTGTCTGTTAAGTTTGCAACAAAATTATCACTCACAATTTCTGTGTAATTATCAGATATTAAATTACCATTATTATAAGTCAATCCACCTCTAATTCTTAAATCTTGCGTTGAATCTATCTCATGTTCAAACTCTAAGTTTACTCTATGGTTGTCACTTTTATTAATCTGATCTGAATTTTCATTTTCGAAAAAGCTCTCCGATTCAGATACAAAATTCTCTTTTATACTTTCACTCTCAATTTCATTTTCAATTGAATTTATAAAGTAATTAATTGATAATTCTGTTTTGTCAGAGAAGTCATGGTTGATATTCAAACCTCCTGCATTTGTTACGACAAAACCATTGCTCAGTCCATTAAAAATAGGAGCATTCCCTCCCCTTCTAAATCCGCCAAAACCGCCCATGAAACTCGCGTAATCACTTACAGAAAAACCTTGTTCATTTACATTATTGAAATTACCAATAATTGACATTTGGGTCGTTGGATTAAATCTATTCAAGCTAATTTTCCCGTTGTATCTGTCATCGGAACCATAACCTGCACTCAGATTTCCAAAATAACCATTCTTCCGATCCTCTTTTAATTCCAGATTTATTGTTTTTTGTCTTTCACCATCATCAACCCCTGAAAATTCTGCCATATCTGATTTTTGATCAAAAATCTGAACTTTATCAACGGCATCAGCAGGAAGGTTTCTGGTTGCAATCGTAGGATCATCGCCAAAAAACTTCTTCCCATCAACCAGGACTTGTTCCACATCTTCACCTTGTGCTTTTATAGACCCATCACTTTCAACTTCAACGCCAGGTAATTTCTTGAGTAAGTCTTCAACAACTTCATTGGGTTGCGTTTGAAAAGCAGCAGCATTAAATTCAAGCGTATCTTTTTTGACTAATAAAGGTACGTGTTCGCCCTTAATTTCAACCTGCTCTATTAATGCTGAGTTGACTTTAAGTGTAACTGTCTTCAGGTCTATGTCACTATCCTCGATTACCAGAGGTTGAGAATATTGTTCAAAACCTAAGTAAGTGATTTGAATAAGATATGAAAGTGGTTTTAAATTATCAATTCGGAATTTCCCTTCTTTACTAGTTAGCCCAAAACTGACAATTGTTGAATCTTTTTCATTTAAGACAACCACAGTTGCACTTGCTAACATTTCGCCACCGCCTTCGACAGAACCATTAATACTAAATTTTTGTGCGCTTACTAGGGTTCCAAAAAATAAAAGCGCTAACAATAGAAATTGTTTCATTGTAAAGTTTAAGTTGATTTAGGGTATAAAATTATTTCCCCCTGCCAAAGAAATATCCTCTTCCACCGCCTCGACCTGCACGCATCTGCTCCATTTCTTTCATTTTATCTTCGCGCATAGTTTCAAATTCTTGTTGTGAGATTTGTTTGCCTTCACTTGGCCTTGATATAACGCTTTCTTCAAAAGTTTTTAATTCAACATTTTGCGCAGTGATTAATCTTTCACCATCATTTATATCAACATGGAGTATAACCCCTGGTAATCCAAAGAAATCATCTGGACCAGTTGAAACAGGAATCATAGGTGTAAACCAAACCACAATTGAATTCAAGGAATCTTTAAAAGTTGCTTTTTGACAAATGTAATCACCAACTTGTTTTTGATCACCAGTCATTTTCCACTTTTTCGAATCTCTTACACCTTCGATTAAAAACTTCTTGCCGAAAAAATCTCGGCTGTCTACAGATTGGTTAT
Source organism: Saprospiraceae bacterium (assembly GCA_013001975.1). Classification (GTDB taxonomy): domain Bacteria; phylum Bacteroidota; class Bacteroidia; order Chitinophagales; family Saprospiraceae; genus RFSX01. The sequence continues at coordinate 31,823 of JABDKX010000108.1, forward strand.
CGTTAAAATTTGTGTAATAAACACTGGCGTTATTATCCCTATTCCAACGACCACGTCTTCTTCTTTCGCCTCTAAACTCTTCATCTTTCTTTTTTTCCTTAACAACACCTTTATAAACAGCTTCTTCGCTATTGAAATAGAGAATTTTTTCTGAGGTTCTAAATTCGGGGATTCTGTCTTTCAATGCCTCCATCTCAGGTGGCAAAGTCTTGTGAATATTACGTTTGTCTTCATAAGTTATTTGGCCTTCTTGATTTTGAGCAAAAGCATAAGAAACGGTTAATAATAAGATTATAATAAATGAATTTTTCATATATATATTTTTATGCGCCTATCCATAACTGTTTTTAGACAGATAAATGTCTGTAAAGTTTAAACAATTTATAAATTTTATGATTTAGGTAACAAATGTACTATTTAACCGTCTTAAATTTATACTTAATATCAAAACCCACATGAGCACAAAACATACATTCACAGCATTAACTTTGGCCTTAAGCATAATATTAGGTGGTTTGTCACAATCAGACTCACAAAAGTATAATAGAATAGAAATATTACCCAGTGATCAAAGAAGTGGAGATCCTGAAGCTGGCTTTAATTATCTTGTAAATGGTGCCTACGTTCATTCAGGTATTCCTTTTGACGCATTTGGCTCTTTTTTGCCCAAAGACTCAACGAATATTTTAAATCGGGAAGGTCAAAGTGCATATGTTACGCCAACATTTAATTTAACTGAACATGACAACGGTGTAAAACTGTTAACACCAAATTGCTTAACCTGTCATGCTGATAAAATTAATGGTGAATTTATTGTTGGACTTGGCAATAACAGCTTTGATTATACGATTAATACAAATGCAATGACCAATATGCTATCAATGGTTATAAAGCAACGTTTTACAGAAGCTTCGAAGGAGTGGGAGGCATTTGAAGCTTTTCATAAATCTTCCAGCGCTCTAAGCGATAATATCACCACTAAAGTTAGAGGCATTAATCCCGCAGATAAATTAACTTCAGTACTTGTAGCCCATAGAGATAATCAAACTTTGGAATGGCTAGATAAACCTGCATTAGAGATTCCGGAAAAGACAATTCCGACAGATGTTCCTGCTTGGTGGTTATTAAAAAAGAAAAATGCAATGTTTAGTACAGGGATAGGAAGAGGTGATTTTTCAAGATTCTTGATGGCCTCTTCATTACTGACACTTAAAGATTCTAGTGAAGCAGCGCAAATTGACAAGCAGTTTCCAAATGTATTAGCTTGGATCAACACAATCGAGCCACCAAAATATCCGAAAGATATCAATCATGAATTGGCTCAAAAAGGAAAAAAATTATTTGACTTAAATTGTTCTTCTTGTCATGGTACGTACGGCAAAGATGAATCCTACCCTAACCTATTAATCAGTTTAGAAGAAGTTGGGACAGATCCAGAACTTTCAAAAGCCTACACTGATGGCTTGTATTCTAACTTTGTCAATTGGTATGAAGACAGTTGGTTTGCAAAAGGATCGCATCCTGGTAAAATTGTAATTGAACCAGGTTACGTGGCCCCTCCCTTAGATGGTGTTTGGGCAACAGCACCTTATTTCCACAATGGTTCAGTCCCACAAATTGAGGCTGTATTAAATTCTAAAATAAGACCCACATATTGGAGTCGTACTTTTGACAGCCATGACTATAATTATGAAAAGCTTGGATGGAATTATCAGCGTCAAGAATCAAAAAATGATAATCAAACATATGATACATCTTTAGAAGCATATGGAAATACAGGTCATACTTTTGGAGATGACTTGACGCAAGATGAACGAATGGCTGTAATTGAATATTTAAAAACTATATAAATTTAGTAACCACTTACAGAATCATCATTCCTGCGATCTGCGGCTGCATCTAAAATCCCATCATCATTTACAACTATTGTTTCAACTTTACCAATTGATTTTCGTGAAACTGTGGCATGTCCCATTTTCTCTAAAGTATCGATTATGTTCTCATCTAAACATCTTTCCTCAATTTGAATTTTGTCTGGTAACCATTGATGATGGAAACGACAACTTTGTGTGGCAGCATTAGCATTCATACCAAAGTCAATTATATTAACTATCGTTTGAAAAACACTTGTTATTATTGTTGAACCACCTGGCGTGCCAACTACAATTTTCAATTCACCATCTTTCTCAACGATTGTAGGTGACATTGAACTTAACATTCTTTTTCCAGGTGCGATGGCATTGGCTTCATTACCCACTAAACCAAAGAAATTTGGAACACCTGGTTTAGCACTGAAATCATCCATCTCATTGTTAAGTAAAAATCCTGCTCCATCAACAACTACTTTTGATCCATAACCTGTATTAATAGTTGTAGTTAATGATACTGCATTACCCCATTGGTCTACTATTGAAAAATGTGTCGTTTCCTCACTTTCTTTAATGTCACTAGGTTCTATTTCTGAGCTTAAAGAAGCTTTGCTAGGATCAAAGTTTGACATTCTCATTTGATTGTAATCATCATCTATCAAAGTCGCTATAGGTACATCATAAAAATCCATATCTCCCAAATGTTTAGAACGATCAGCATAAACACGGCGTTCTGCTTCCACCATCAAATGAATAGCTTCTGTAGAATGAAATCCCATTGATTCAATATTGTAAGGCTCTATACTGTTAAGTAATTGAATTAATGCGATGCCACCACTGCTAGGCGGAGGCATTGAAATAATTGTATATCCACGATAATCTGAGACAACCGGCGCTCTCCATTTTGAAGTATATTTTTTTAAATCTTCTAAATTAATAATGCCTCCGTTTTGATTCATTTCTTCTACAAGTAAATTTGCGACTTCACCTTCATAAAATCCAGCTCTTCCATTTTTAGCAATGGCTTCAAGTGTCTTTGCAAGATCCGGTTGAGTCAATATATCTCCTTGTTTCCATGCTTTACCTTTGACAAAAGCTATAGGTTTATCATTTACTTTTTTAAATTCCTTGCGCCTTTTGTTTAAGGAAGAGGCTTGCTTATTAGTGACATAAAAACCTCTTTGCGCCAATTCAATTGAAGGTTCGACAAGTCTACTCCAATTTTTCAGTTTCGAATATTTATCAAAAGCTTTTTCCATTCCGTCGACAACTCCAGGCACACCGCAAGCCAAATGTCCTAATAAACTTAGATTAGGAATTACATTTTTATCTGCATCTAAATACATGTCTTTGTTTGCATTAGCTGGAGCTGTTTCTCGAAAATCTAATGCATCATATAACCCTTCCTCAGTTCTGATAACCATAAACCCTCCTCCACCAATATTTCCTGCTATAGGATACGTTACGGCGAGTGCAAATTGAACAGCAATTGCAGCATCAATAGCATTGCCGCCATCTTTTAATACTTGCACGCCTACCTCGGAAGCTAAATGATGCGCTGAAGAAACGGCAGCATTTTTATATTGTTGATGCTTGGCTATTTTGATCGGCAAATGGAATTCATCAATTTGAGTTTGTGTGTTTTCATCAGTCCTACAACTTGAAACGATCATTAAAAAAGTTAGAAGCGTAAGCATAAAAGACAAGTATCTATTTTTCACATTCATATTAATAATTTTAGATAAACACAGTAACCGAAATTAAGAAAAGAATTCAATTTTATTCTGGAGAATAAAATTTACTTTTCTAAAATGCCCAAGGGTAAAATTTAAATTTATTATATATAGTAAAAAATCAACATATATATTATATATTCGTTTATCTTTTAATTAAAATTTGAATTACCTTATGAGCAAATTTCAAGAATGCATGGATACCTTTGATAAAGAATTTAAAAAATTAGGTATTAAGTACGATGCAAAATTATTAACTAAGGTTGCTAAAGCTTGCGGACCATCTCTTTACAACAAAGACTCATCTAAAGTTGCTGCTGGAGATAAAAAAGAATTGGAAAGAGTAAAGAAAAACTTTTTAATCAAAAAACTAGGTTTAGCTGACACACCAAAATTAGATGAAGGCATGAAAGATGTCATCATGCAAATTGGTAAATCTAACAGAAATAAATACAGAGCCATGTTCTACTATTTATTAGTTAAGAGATTCAGAAAATCTAAAGTGTTCGCATAGTATTTAGAATACAGATTAACGAAGAGCAAGTAACTTAATTCTTGCTCTTTTTTTTTACTTAATTTTTCCGTGAACTAATTATCACCTTATTAAGTTAATACGATTGTAATCATTCAATGAAATTTTATGTGGAGAACTTTAGAAGATATTAATCAACTGGAAAAGATAAGCCAAGAATCTTTTGAAAAACCTGTTGCTATTTTCAAACACAGTACAAGATGTGGTATCAGTAGAATGGTGCTTAGAAATTTTGAAGGTGAAATTAAAAGCAAAGATTCTGTAAATACCGAATTATATTTTTTAGACCTGATCGCCAATAGAGATATTTCAAACGAAATTGCTTCAAAATTTGACATCACACATGAGTCTCCTCAACTAATAATAATCAAAGATGGCAAAGCTATTTTTGATGTTTCTCATCATGGCATTAGTGCAGACAATATATCCTAATCCAACGCAACAAAGTGAGATTGCCAATCATGGTCTTTTTTATAGATTCGCTTAAGAATCAATTTGCCATTAATTCCCTTTTTTCTTTTTCGTTTTTGTTTTGGTGCCAGAGGTCGTTGATGGTTTACTAATTTTACCTAACCTCCCTGCTTCACCACTTGTTGTTTTAGATTCTGAACCTTGAGGTTCTTTTTTAGGTTGACTACCAGTCTCTGTTTGCGTATTTGTAGGTTGATTATTATTAGTCGTAGACCCCGAATTTGTGCCAGCTCGCTCGGGTCGATTATGTTCTTGAGAAAATGTTTTTAGAAGCATTCCTGCAGACACCTGATCACCCAACTCCATACCGTTAACAATTGCCAGTTCATTCAAATCAGCTTGTGTCGATCCTAAATCAGTCAATGCATTTTGCAAAGTGCCACTTCTCTTTACAGGCAACACTTTGATCCTAGTTGCAGTTACATCAATCTTGGATTGGTCCGTTAACTTTCTAAAATTACCCATGGTTTGTTCAAAAGTATTGATGTAACGATTAAAGTCATTTTTAGCAGCTATCCCATGAAAAATGTAAATCAAATTATCGTACTGTATATAATATGAAAGCAATCTAATTGGCTCACCTGTTTGTTGACCACTTTGATCAGTTGGTGTTTGATCAGCAACAACAGCAATCGCATTGAATCCATTTATTGTTGTTCTTCTTGATTCCACAACTGTTAACTTAAATTGTTCGATACTGGCTTGGGCTGCAGCATCTAAGTTTGACTCTGCGGATAGTGTCATGAGCAATAATGCTTTACCATCTTCGGGGACAATTTGAATTTGAGAAGGTGAATTGACCAATTGCCACCCGTTAGGATAAGGAAATTGAAATAGTAATTCTGGATGATAAAACATATTCCCTAATGTGTATCCTTGCATTGGATCTTCGCCATATACAATTCCGTCAATCATATTCAAGTATTCATTTCGGTTGACTTTCAAGTTTGATTTGTCGACTACTTTCTGGGCTACATCTGACATTTCATGAACCTTTTCATATCTGTTAACAGGATTTGGATGTGTAGATAAAAAATCAGGAATTGAAACGCCCGCTTCACCTTGTAGTCTGTTTAAAGTTTTGAAGAAATCTGCCATCTCATGAGAATCATAACCTATTGTTGTTGAATAGACAACACCTAATTCATCAGATTGACTTTCATGGTCTCTACCAAATTTTAGAAACAACAATCCAAGGCCTTGACTGGCTTGATTGGCAAATTGTGCAAAATCTTCACTTGCAATAATACCTGCAAATAAACCTAACTGGCCTATCATTTGAGCACTGTATTGCTTAGCTGAGTGTCTGGCAGTTATATGACCAATTTCATGACCCAAAACACCTGCAAACTCTGCCTCATTATTAAAATGCGCCATAATACCTCTGGTAAAATATACATATCCACCAGGGACTGCAAATGCATTGACAACTGGTGAATCTAGTATCCTAAATTGATAATCTAAATCAGGTCTGTGCGAAATTGCGCCCATCGCCTTTCCTTTCTCATTGATGAAAGCCTGCATTTCAGCATCATCATAAAGGCCATATTGCTGAATAATAGCAGGATCAGATTGTTGACCTAAAGCTTTTTCTTGCCCTTCTGACATCAACATAAATTCTTTACTTCCTGTAACTGGGTTTCTGGCACATGAAGTCAATAATAAAATGGCAATTAGATAAAATAAACTATTTTTGAAGGATAATTTCATAATGAAGATTTTGAATTCAAGGTGAAGTTATAATTTTGCAATGGATAATTAATATTAGGACGAAAAAATTGTAAGAAGTAACGTCTATGATATATGATTTAAACTTTATATAACGTTTTTATTTGAGTGGTTGTTAAAAACAAAATACCATCATTATTTACACTAATGAATTTGTGTTGTGGGTTTGCTGCAATACTTATAGCAGATTTACACATCAGTAGTATTCTCATTTTAACTGGGATGTTCTTCGATGTCATTGATGGTCTAATCGCTCGATTACTCAAAGTCCAAAGTGATATTGGTAAGGAGTTGGATTCCTTTGCAGATATCGTCAGTTTTGGTGTTGCTCCTGCTTACTTATATACACTCATAAGTCCCATTGACCATTGGACTTACTATATGCCTGCTTTTTTCATTTTGATTGGGAGTGCATTGAGATTAGCCATTTTTAATTTGCAGCCAGAAGCCAAATATTTTACGGGCTTACCGACACCAGCAAGTTCCTTTTTCTTAGTGGGATTGTTTATTGGCGTCGAATTTGACAGCGACGTTATGCAAACAATCATTGAGTATCCATTCATTTATACAATGATTCCAGTTGTGTTAATGCTATTAAATTTAAGCAAGATCAAAATGTTTTCATTTAAGCAAGTTGGAAAAAATTTGAACTATAATCTGTTTATACTTGTATGTATAATAACTTTTACTGCGTTGACGATGATCAATTACAAATTAGCGATGCCTATTGGGGTTATCATTTATATCATTCTATCATTGATTTACAGTATTAAAATTCACAAATAAGAACTTAGTATAAGATGGCGATTATTATAACAGATGAATGTATCAATTGTGGCGCGTGCGAGCCTGAGTGCCCTAATAATGCAATTTATGAAGGAGGAGTAGAATGGGCCATTACTGATGGAACAAACTTAGAAGGGAATTATACTTTAGAAAATGGTCAAGTTGTAGACGCAAAAGCATCTCAATCTCCAATAGATGAAGATGTTTATTTTATCGTTCCAGACAAATGTACAGAGTGCCAAGGTTTTCATGAAGAACCACAATGTGCAGCAGTTTGTCCTGTCGACTGTTGTGTGCCTGATGAAGATCGAGTGGAAACCGTTGCTGAATTGCTTGAAAAGAAAAGCCGCTTACATTTATAAATCAAAAAAGCCTTGACATAAGTATCAAGGCCTTCTTTTTCTCTTGGGTAGACTATTCGGTAATTAAGTTGTTAAGTTACACACCTAACCACCCTTCGTATTCTTCATCATATCTCTTAGAAATCATCTTTGACAATTTCTTCGGTGATTTTGTGAAAAATCTAACTAATAGATTAAAAAATTTGATCATGGGTAAAATTATAATTTGCTTTTCTTAATAGTATAGACGAAATAAACAGTAAAAAGGTTGGCTCTAAACCAATTATTTAACATTTTATTATAATAAACCTCCCAATTGTCAATTTCTTTACCAAAGATATATCAACAATCGCCGTAAAACAAGTCATATTAAAATTTTATTTAATATATTTCATAATCCTTTTTATTAGGTCGGATTTCTTTTATTCAAACTTAAATTTTCCTTCATATTATATTTTTCCTTAATAAGAAATCCTTATAATTGTACTTAATTTATTCGCCAATGCGTCACATCATATTAATATCAGTTTTTTTAATCTCAGTTATTGCTTGTAAGGAGGAAAAAAAACAAGAGACTCAGGCAGCAGAGCCTGTGAAAAAAGTAGTCTCTGATAATGAGATTCCACCTCAAAACAGAATCAAAGGCACTGACATCAAACAAGTGACTGTTCATGAAGCAAAAAAATTAGGTAGTGAAGGATATCAGTTTTTAGATGTCAGAACAGAGGAAGAAATTGCGAGAGGTAAAATCGAAGGAGCCATTGAGATGAGTGTAAAAGCATATGACTTTCAACATAAAGTCAATCAAATGGATCGTGATATTAAGCTGATTGTATATTGTAGTGCTGGAAATCGGAGTGCATTGGCAGCTAAATTATTTGGGATATTAGAATTTACCAATGTAGTTGAAATGCCAGGAGGATATTCCGAATGGCGAACAACATTCAAATAATAAAACTTGTCCTTATGGACTTAATCTAAACATATAAATATGAAAAAATCAATATTACTACCTATCCTTTTAATCTTCGCCGTAAGCTTAGGTGCTCAAAAGATGGACTTTTGGTTGGATGCAGGTGCAAAAATCCAATATGGTGGAACAATGTTATTTAACAGCGCAATAGGTGATGATCCTAATTATGATTATACCATTACGACGAGTACCAAGATTGGTGGTAAAATAGGAATCAACTGGAATTACACTGGTGTTTCGTTTGAGGTTATGACTGGTAAAACCAAAGGCCTCTTCCAAAATACAACAGCCGCAGGTGGTCCTGATACAGAAGTCAGTGTATCTTCAACTGATATTTATGTCCTATTCAGAGATGCTCGTAAAAAAGGATATTTCGAATTAGGTCCTAAAGTTAGCTTTTTGGGAGATGTTACAACTAAAGATGTTGGAGGCTCGCCTAGTCCAGCGATTGATCCTGATTTCTATCAGAAAAATCCTATGGCAGCTGTCATTGGATTTGGTACATACATTTTAGGAAATGATGGCGCTTTCAGTGGTATCTTAGGATTAAGATTTGAATATGGTTTTACTGACATCGTCAGCGATGCAGGAAGAACATCTGAAACAATGAGACAACCGGTTAACTATACTGGTGATGCTGGAAGTACAAATCCTATATTTGCAGGACTCGTATTTGAATTAAACTGGGGTATTGGTGGCGTTGGTCAGGCACGATGTGGTGAAAAATCGAAGTTTATTTGGTTCTAAAACCAATATGACATAAATAAAAAAAGCGGCTTTCTACTTTAAGAAATCCGCTTTTTTAATACCTTTAATAACACCCTTTGGTATATAGACACCTATAATGCCCTTTACCCCTATTCTTATCATTAAAAATTTTCTAAATATTCACTTTTGTATATGTTTTTGCTATAAAAAGCCGATTTTTCGTATGTTTTTCGTCTAAACAATTTAATATTTTTCTTGTTTAACTGGTATGAAAACATACAAATTAGAAAGAACACAACGGATAAAAGGAGACATAGCAGAAGTTTGGGACTTCTTTTCTAATCCTGAAAACTTGGATAATTTGACTCCTCCAAATATGGGTTTTAAAATATTGAGCGAAATGCCCTTACCTAAAATGCATGAGGGACAGATTATTGAATATCATGTATCTCCAATTCTTAACATTCCTTTACATTGGAAAACAGAGATCACAGAAGTCATTCCTTATAAGTCCTTTGTTGATAACCAATTAAAAGGACCATATAAACTTTGGCATCACGAACATATATTTGAAGTCGATGGCGATGAAGTCATCATGAAAGATATCGTGCAATATCAACTTCCATTTGGAATACTAGGACAAATGTTTCATCCCATCTTCATCAAAAACAAACTTGAAGATATTTTTACTTACCGATATAAACGTGTTGAAGAATTATTTCGTCAACAAGAATCAGAATTGGCTAACTAAAAGAATTGATTATTGGAACGAAGGTTTCTGATTTTAAAGAAGCGCCACCAACTAAGCCGCCATCAACATCCGTTTGACCAAATATTTCTTCGGCATTATTTGGTTTAACACTCCCTCCATATAGAATTGATATTCCATTAGCAATATCGTTATTATACTTCTCTTCTATCAATGATCTTAAGTAACTGTGCATATCTTGGGCTTGTTGAGGAGAAGCTGTTACCCCTGTTCCGATTGCCCAAATTGGTTCGTATGCAATAATCAGCTGGCTAAACTGTTCGCCTGAAAGGTGAAATATACTATTTTCAAATTGTGCTTTCACGTATTCATTTTGACCTCCGTCTTCACGTACGTTTAACGGTTCGCCACAGCAAAAGATGGGCGTTAATCCTGCTTCTAGAAGAGCGTCAACCTTTAATTTTAAAAATTCATCAGACTCATTAAAAAGTTCTCGTCTTTCCGAATGTCCAATTATGACATGATTGATGCCTATTGACTTCAACATAGGAATACTGATTTCTCCAGTATATGCTCCAGACGCTATATGGTGACAATTTTGTGCAGCAATATGAACGTTGCTGTTATCCTCAGCAAGACAAGCTGTTCGAGCTAAAGCAATGGCTGGCACGCCTAATATTACTTGGACGTCAGCTGGTATTTCTGAATTGACAATTTCTTCTGTCAATTGCTTCCCTTCATCATAAGTCAAATTCATTTTCCAATTACCTGCTGCTATTTTAATTCTCATTTTAAATTTCATTTTATTCAACAAATGTAATTTTTTATGAACAATTAATAAAAGGTCTTATGATTTGCCTCTTTTTATTATTTTAGGGTTCTTAAGTAAGAAAAGTGTTAAAAGATACAATGTGAAGAACCCAAGTCCCTACATAGATCGAGATATTAGCTGGTTATCTTTTAATTATAGGGTCTTACAAGAAGCCAAAGATCCGAATGTCCCATTATTAGAACGCATAAAATTTCTAGCTATATATTCATCAAATCTGGATGAATTCTTCCGAGTCAGGGTTGCCAATCATAAAAATTTGGTTCGAGCAGGTAAGAAAACTTATAAAAAATTAAGCTTTGAACCACGACAAATCCTTAAGGAGATACTTAATATTGTAAATGAACAACAAGAGGAGTTTAGTCAAATCATTCATAATCAACTGATACCAGCCTTAAAGAAGAAAGGCATTCATATTCTCAGATTTAAAGAGTTAAACGACGAACAAAAGCAATTCAGTGATGCTTTTTTTGAAGATAATCTGTTGCCATATATTCAGCCAATACTTTTAAAAGAGGATAAAATCAAGCCTTTTCTATTAAATGGTGCCTTATATTTAGCTGTATTGATGCGAGATAAGGATGAGAATAAAAAATCGTTTTATTATGCATTGGTTCGAATTCCTACAGAACACACTTCTCGGTTTTTAATGTTGCCGAGTAAAAAGCAAGGCGAGAAGGAACTCATTTATATTGATGATGTTGTCAGAGAAAACATTAAAGATATTTTTCCTGGATTCCAAATCATTGGAAGCTACTCTATTAAATTAACACGAGATGCTGAGCTTTATATTGATGATGAATATTCCGGCGATTTAATTGAAAAAATAAAAAAGAGTCTGAAGAAAAGAAACGTTGGTCCGGCATCTAGATTAATTTATGATAGAGAAATGCCACAACATTTCGTCGAATACCTTAAAAATGTTTTTGATCTTAAAGCGATCGACATCGTTCGAGAAGGCCGTTATCATAATAATTCAGATTTGATGAGTTTCCCTGATTTTGGTAAAAAGTCACTCAAAGACGATGATTTGCCTCTTATCAAATATCAAACGCTAGAATCTTCTTCAAACATTTTTTCAGAAATCAAAGATAGAGACCATTTACTCTTTTATCCGTATCATAGTTATTATAGTGTTGTTAAGTTTTTCCAGCAAGCTGCTAATGATCCAAAAGTCACACACATTCAAGTTTTACAATATCGCGTCGCCAAGAAGTCAAAGATTATGGATGCTTTGATATTCGCAGTAAAAAATGGAAAAAATGTGACAGTATTTATTGAGGTTAAAGCCAGATTTGACGAAGTGGCCAACTTAGCTTGGGGTGAAAAACTCGAAGCGGCAGGTGTAAAAGTTTTGTACAGTATGCCAGGATTAAAGGTGCATTCCAAAATGGCAATCGTCAAAAGGGTCACATCAAAGAAAGCATCTTACTATATGTACCTGAGCACTGGTAATTTTCATGAGAAGACAGCAAAACTTTATTCTGACTTTGGACTATTTACTTGTGACAAAAGAATTATTGAAGAAGCTAAACTGATTTTTAATTATATCAATACTAAGAAAAAACCGAAGCAAGATTTTAAATACTTAGGTGTTGGCACATTCAATTTAAAACAAAAATTAATCAAGTGTGTCAAAAAAGAAATTGCTTATGCAAAGCAAGGAAAAAAGGCAAAGATTATTTTAAAAATGAACAGTCTGCAAGATGCTGAGATGATTGATTTGCTATACAAAGCAGATCAAGCAGGCGTTGTTGTGCAATTAATAATAAGAGGAATTTGCTGCTTAGTACCGGGCATAAAAGGAATAAGTGAAAATATAAAAGCTATCAGTATTGTTGATCGATATTTAGAACATGCCAGAGTTTTTGTTTTCAATAACGGCGGCGATGAACTCGTCTATTTGTCCTCTGCAGATTGGATGGTCAGAAACTTACATCACAGAATAGAAACCATGTTTCCAATTCTAGACCCTAAATTAAAAAAGGTGGTTAAAGATATTCTTAAACTTCAACTCAATGATAATAGAAAAGCCAGACTGATTCACTTTAAGAAAACCAATCAATATAAATCTGGTGGAGAGCAAAAAATTCGTTCTCAATATGCAATTCATGACTATATTAAACAGAATAAAAATTAATTTTCTTAAATTGTAAACTCTAACCAAGAAACATTGTCACATGCAAAAAGAGTTTGACACAGAAATTTTGAATGCATTATCGAATTGGAAAAGCATAATCCAATCATACCAAATTCCAAGTACGAAAAAAGCTATTATTCAAATTTCAAATTCTTTCATACCTTACTTAGCGCTTTGGACTTTGATGTATTTTACTTGGCATTGGTCAATCCTCTTTACCATTATGCTTTGCTTTGTAAATGCATTTTTCCTTGTTAGAATATTTATAATTCAGCATGATTGTGGTCACCAATCTTTTTTAAAATCGAAGAAATGGAACGCTGCCATTGGCTATTTTTGCAGTTTATTCAGTTCATTACCTTTTAATTATTGGGCAAAAGTTCATAATCATCATCATGGCCATACTGGTCAACTTGAAGAAAGGGATATTGGAGATGTTAAATTCTTGACTGTAACTGAATATAGAGAGATGGGCAAGTTAGGCAGATTACAATACCGCCTTTTTAGAAATCCTATTGTCTTATTTATTGTGTCTCCTATAGTCTATTTCACGATATCAAACAGATTTCCATTTGAAAAATTCAAAGGCATTTTTAGAAGTGTCAAGTGGGCTCAAGTCAGAAATAATTTAATAATCCTTCTAGTTTATATTGCATTGGGTGCACTGATTGGTTGGGTTAAGTTTATTGTCATTCAACTTTCTACCATATTTATTTTTGCAGTTATTTCGTTTTGGTTTTTTTACATCCAACATCAGCATGAAACGGCATATAATGAATGGCGAAAAAATTGGAATTATGTTTTGGCTGCTGTACGAGGAGCAACTTATTACCGATTACCTAAAGTATTTCAATGGTTGACTGGAAATATCGGTTTGCATCATATTCACCATCTGTCTTCACGTATTCCAAATTACAACTTGGAAAAATGTATGAAGGAAAATCCAATACTAAATAAGTATGCAAACATTTTAACATTTAAAGAAAGTTTGAAATGCATTCATAATAAGCTGTGGGATGAACAAAAGAAAAGAATGATATCCTTTCGAGAGTTTTATACATTAGAAAAAATGAGATTAAGCATGTAATTCTAAAGTTCTTTCTGCTTTATTTGTAAATTAATAGTTCATTTAAAATTTACAAATGACGAACAGAAGAGACGTTCTCCGTAAATTAAGTTTTGGTGCTTCTTCACTACTAACACTACCCTACGGCAATAAAGACACACTCAAATTATTTTTACCTGAAAAGGATCAAACTGATTCTATATTAAACCCCATTACAGCCATTGTCCTTGGTGCAGGCAATCGAGGGAATCTGTATGGTAACTATGGTTTGCATTATCCAGAACAGATGAATATTGTCGGTGTTGCTGAGCCCATTCCTTTAAGAATCCAACGTTTTTCCACTCAACACAATATTGAAGAAAATAAACAATTTGAAACCTGGGAACATGTTTTCGAACAACCGAAATTTGCAGATGCTGTTATAATAACGACACCAGATGATTTGCATTATGGGCCTTGTATGAAAGCACTCGAAATGGGATACGATGTGTTGCTTGAAAAACCAATAGCACCCACGGAGATAGAATGCAGAAACATTTTGAAATTAGCTAAGCAAACAGGTCGCATTGTCGCTGTCTGTCATGTCCTCCGTTATGCTCCATATTTTATGAAATTAAGAGAGTTGGTTCAAAATGGAAGTATAGGTGAATTAATCAGCGTCCAACACTTTGAACCTATTGAGCATATCCATATGTCTCATAGTTATGTTCGTGGAAACTGGCATAATAGTAAAAAAACAACACCAATCATTCTAGCAAAATCTTGTCATGACTTAGATATTTTAAGATGGATAGTTGGCAAACCGTGTAACAGAATTTCTGCTTTTGGAAATTTAAAATGGTTTACAAAATCAAATATGCCAGAGGGTGCAACACCCAGATGTATGGATGGATGTCTTGTAGAAAAAGAATGCCCTTACAGTGCAATGAAAATCTACTATCGTAACAGACAAAGAACATTTGTTTTTGATTTACCAACTGACCCAGAAAAACAAGGAGATTATATTTTGGAGAAATTAAGAACAACTGATTATGGACGATGTGTTTATCAAATGGAAAATGATCAACCTGATCATTATATAGTCAATATGGAATTTGAATCAGGTATAACCTCAGCATTCAGCATGGAAGCTTTTACATCATATCATGGTAGGCGAACAAGAATTATGGGCAGTCACGGAGATATCGTTGGGGATATGACTAAATTTCAATTCACAAATTTTATCACAGGTGAGGTTAATAATTGGGAAATGTCTACAGATGGCCATGGCGGTGGTGATTGGAAATTAGCAGCAGATTGGATTCGGGCAGTATCAAGAAATGATGCATCGTTGTTATCGTCAACGATTGATGATTCAATTGAAAGTCATATTATGGGTTTTATGGCCGAAAAGAGCCGAAAAGAAGGCAATATCATCAATGTCAGGCTCTAAACATTTACGACAGATAAAACAAATTATAATCTTGAAGGTTATTGTATTAAATAAATAAATTTAACTTAGAGTTAAATTTTATAAAACGGTTTAAATGAAGCATTATATTAATAAAGTCGCTGTATTAGGATCTGGTGTTATGGGTTCAGGCATTGCATGCCAATTAGCCAATGTTGGTCTTGAAGTTATTATGTTAGACATAGTCCCATTCAATCTGCCAGAAGATAAGGCAAATGATAAAGCCATGAGAAACAGCATTGTGAATGGCGCATTGAAAGCAGCGCTTAAAACAAAGCCAGCACCGCTCTATGACAAATCTTTTGCCAGCAGAATTACGACGGGCAATTTTGATGATGATATGGATAAAATTGCTGACGCCGACTGGATAATAGAAGTGGTTATAGAAAAATTAGATATTAAAAAATCGATTTTTGAAAGAGTAGAAAAGATCAAAAAAGACTCAGCATTTGTTACTTCAAATACTTCAAGTATTCCAATTCACATGTTGGTAGAAGGACGATCAGACGACTTTAAATCTAAATTTTGTGGCACACACTTTTTCAACCCGCCAAGATATATGGAACTGTTGGAAATAATACCGCATTCTGGAAGTGATCAAAATATGATTGACTTTTTCATGGATTTTGGTGATAAGAAATTAGGAAAGCGCACTGTACTTTGTAAAGACACGCCTGCTTTTATCGCCAATAGAATTGGTGTAATGTCAACGTCAAAACTGTATGAATTAACAGAAAAGCATGATTTTAAAATTGAAGAAGTCGATGCATTAACAGGGCCATTAATTGCACGACCAAAGACGGCTACATTTAAATTACAGGATTTGGTCGGACTTGATACAGGCGATAAAGTATCTCAATTTGTTTTAGCATCCGTAAAGAATGATTCTTTCTTTGAAAAAATTCAAGGAAAAGAGAATCCCAAGTGGTTGCAACATCTGTTAGATAATAAGTGGTATGGTAGAAAATCTAAAAAAGGATTCTACTTGATGGAAAGAAAAGCTGATGGATCTAAAAACTTCAAAGCACTCAATCTGAAAACGCTTGAGTATGAGGATTCGATCAAACCAAAACTTCCAAGTGTTGGAGACACTAGAAAAATAGAAATCTTAGATAAGCGATTACAGACACTCATAGATCACGAAGCTAAGGGCGGTCAATTTTTGAGAGAATACTTTGCAGAGCTTTTTGCATACAGTGCTCAACGTGTTCCTGAAATCACAGATCACTTGTATAGTATAGATGATGCGATGCGAACAGGATATGCTTGGGATTATGGACCATTTGAGTATTGGGATTTTGTAGGCTTAGAAAAAGGTATTGAAATTGCGAAGGAATATGACCTAGCCATTGCTGATTGGGTATCAGACATTTCAAAAGCAGGGTTTACATCTTTTTACAAAGTTGAAAATGGTGTAAAAAAATATTATGATATTGATAGCAAGTCATATAAAGATGTTCCTGGGATGGATGCTTATATCATCCTAGAAAATTTCAGTCATAAAGAACCGGTTATTCAAAACAGTGAATGTGCTGTTCATGATATTGGCGATGGTGTCCTTTGTGTAGAATTCAGAAGTAAATCTAATGCGATTGGTGAAGGTATAGGTCGTGGCATATCTGAAGCTATTGACTTAGCAGAAAGTGGACAATACAGAGGTGTTGTCATTGGCAATAACGCTAAGAATTTTACAGTCGGTGCCAACTTGATGAACATTGGCATGGTTGCTATGCAAAAGGAGTTTGACAAGTTAGACAAGATGGTAGACTCTTTTCAACAGTTGACTATGAAATGTCGATATTCTAACGTACCGGTTGTAGCTGCTACACAAGGATATGTATTTGGGGGTGGATGCGAAATTACAATGCATTGTGATGCCTCGCGATTGGCAGCCGAATCATATATCGGGCTCGTAGAAGTTGGTGTAGGTTTATTACCTGGTGGAGGTGGCACTAAAGAAATGGCAGTGCGTGCATCTGATAGTTTTTTCGAAGGTGATGTTCAAATGCCCACTTTAATCGAACATTTCAAACCTGTGGTGACTGCCTCAGTCGCAACTTCGGCTTATGAAGCTTATAATCTGAACTTGATGGATAGTAAAAAGGATCAGGTAGTTGTAAATGGAAAAAGAAATATTTATGAAGCTAAGAAAGCGGTTATAAATATGTCAGAGAATTATCAAAAACCTATTTCTCGGAATGATATAATGGTATTAGGTAGATCTGGATTAGCGACCCTATATACAGCAATCAATGAGTTTAAGTTGGGTAATTACATGTCAGATTATGATGTTGAAATTGCTCGCAAAGTTGCATATGTTATGTGTGGTGGCGATTTAACTTCTCCTCAAAAAGTAAGTGAGCAATACTTATTAGATATAGAAAGAGAAGGCTTTTTGAGTCTGTTAGGAAATCAAAAAACCTTAGACCGTATTCAATACATGTTAATGAACAACAAACCATTACGAAATTAATTGATAGAATAAGAATTAAAATTATGGAAGCATATATAATAGCAGGATATAGATCAGCAGTAGGTAAAGCAAAGAAGGGCGGTTTCAAAAACTACAGATCTGATGATCTGGCTGTCGACGTGGTAAAACATTTGATAAGTACTGTACCAGAAGTTGATCCAAAACTTATAGATGACATGATTGTGGGATGTGCCAATCCAGAAGGTGAACAAGGCCTTCAAATTGGCAGGCTCATTTCTGCTCGTGCATTAGGTCATGAAGTACCAGGTATGACAGTTAACAGATATTGTGCATCAGGTCTAGAAACAATTTCTATTGCTACTGCGAAAATTAAAGCAGGTATGGGCCATGCATATATTGCAGGTGGAACGGAAAACATGAGCATGATTCCTATGACAGGATACAAACTTGCGCCTTCTTATAAAGCAGCTACTGATTACATCAACTATCATGTTGGTATGGGATCGACTGCCGAAGCTGTTGCCAGCAAGTACAATATAAGCAGGGAGGCAGCTGATGAATTTTCTTATAATTCACACAAAAAAGCTGCTGCTGCAATCGACGGCGGAAAATTTGACGGTGAAATTGTCCCTGTAACTGTTAATGAAGTATATGTTAAAGATGGCAAAAGGGTTGAAAGTTCGCATACTGTTTCTATGGATGAAGGTGTCAGAAGATCAACTACAATTGAAGGCCTTGCTAAACTCAGACCGGTATTTAAAAACAAAGGCATTGTTACTGCGGGTAACTCTTCACAAACATCCGACGGTGCAGCTTTTGTTTTAGTCGTTAGTGAAGAATTGGTAAAACAATTTAATTTAAAACCAATTGCAAGATTAGCATCTTGTGCTGTTGGTGGGCTTGATCCATTATACATGGGTATGGGTCCTTGTGTTGCTATTCCAAAAGCGCTTAAACAAGCAGGCATGAAACTTTCTGATATTGAGCAAATTGAATTAAATGAAGCATTCGCAGTACAAGCATTGGGTGTAATTCAAGAAGCAGGATTAAATCCTGATATTGTAAATGTCAATGGCGGTGCCGTTGCATTGGGACACCCTTTAGGTTGTACAGGTGCTAAATTATCTATTCAACTGTTTAATGAGATGCGCAGAAGAAATCAAAAGTATGGTATGGTAACGGCGTGTGTTGGTGGTGGTCAAGGAATTGCTGGGATTTATGAGTTGTTGTAACTTAAGATCAAAATTTATAATTAATACCAAGCGTTAGGCTTCTACCCAAGTCATCAGCAAAATATCGTTGCCTATTGAGATAATCACGGTATGCTACATTAAATAAATTGTCGACTTTAACAAAACATCTGATTTTGAAATTTGAGGATATCACATTTGTTGATGCCTTAAAACCAAATAGGTTATAAGCTGGTGGCGTTTCTAAAAAGTCTTGTTCAAATAGTATGTTATTTTGCCTCATTACAAATCGATTAGAAATCTCTATTTCCGAATTTTCTAAAGTAAAATTGTCAAATAATTTAGCTGACTTTTTAATCCGATAAATTAGACTTGCAAAAAAGCTATTCGGCGGCATAAAGATTAAAGGTCTTTTATTTCGAGTATCTTCTCCTTTTAAATAGCTGTACTTTATAAGTCCAAAAAGGGAATTTCCTAGAGTGAATTGTGCTGACAAATCCATACCAAAAATATTAGCATCTGTTTGTTCATATTTGAATACTGGAAATGCCCCACGAATTGTAAGTTCAATTTCATCTTGTGGATTTAGGAATATAAAATTCTTGAAATGTTGAAAATACAATAATGTATTAAAAGAGAAATTAGCGCCTGGGCTCCATTTGTACTCAACTGTATTTTTTAAAGCTTTTTCCAAAACGAGATCTACATCTCCTTCTTCAATACCACTAACCCCTTGATGCAAACCTGAACTGTAAAGTTCATTAACAGCTGGATTTCTCATGGCATAACCTGTGTTCCAGCTCAGCGATTGATTATTAGATAGTTCAAAAGTAATCGCCAGCAAACTACTGATGTTGTGAAAATTATTTTTAAACCTTATGATCTCTCTTGGAATGGTTCGACTGATGGTTGCCACATTTTGAAATTCATAATCATATCGAATGCCAAAATTAAAATCTGTTTTCTTACTTCTTTTTGCAATAGTCGAAAACACCCCACTTTTCAATGACCAATAATCAGGAATTAATGGCAGAATACCCGTTTCTGGATTGTTATTGTTGTCTGTTAGAATATTTTGATTACCAACTTTAAGCTTCCAATTATCTCCTAGATTCCTAGTAAACTTCAATTCAGAATTAAAAGTATATTGAGACAGACTTAATGCTGGAGTATCAGACCTTCCTCCCCTTCTAATGTCAAATTCTTTACGATCATTAATTTGACCCGCAATGACGAGCTCCACATATTGATCTTCTTTTAAAAAATATTTTCCTTTTAGTTTGGCTAAGTGGTGTGAGACTATTTGTTTAGGCGCATCAAGACCATAGCTAAATTTTGGTTCGGTAAAGAAAGGAACATCTCTAACAAACGCTTGCTCCAAATCAGTTAAGTTGCCTATATGTGATCCTCTTAATACGCCCAATTCTGTATTAAAGGAACTGGCATAAAAATCTAAAAACAGTTTTTCATTAATTGATTTTTCGAGTTGCAAAGCAAAACTGGCTTCTTCATTTCCGGTATTATTTAGAAAATATTCTGATGTCTTGCGATCACCATATTTTTTAAAAGTCCCATTAAAACGCCACGCCAAAGATTCTGCATATTTACCTAATCGCGTATTGAGAACATGTCCTCTTCCGTTGGTCTCATATACATAGTTGACCTGACCATGCAAGTGTGGTTCTCTTTCAATTCGCTTAGGTTCCACTAATATCGCGCTGCCCAAATTGCCACCACCATATTCTATGACACTGGCTCCTTTTAACACAGTTATTTTGTCTGCTGCGAAAGGATCAATTTCAGGACTATGGTCATTTCCCCATTGTTGACCACTTTGCATAATACCATTATTAAGAACGATTAATCTGTTCCCATAAAGACCATGAACAACTGGCTTTGAAATCCCTGTACCATTTTTTATAAGATGGACTCCAGCTTCGTTTTCAAGTAACCCAGATAAATTTTGATTGGCATTATCTTCTATTGTTTGCCTTCTAACTGAGAGGTTGGGTTGATTGACGAATTCATCACTCTTCCCTTCAATCACCACAGCTCCTAACGATACAGGTGTATGTGATAAAAATATTGTTAAAGTAGTATCTGTAAGCAAATCTAAGTGCATTCTTTCTCCATCACAACCTATGTGTGAAAAAGTCAAATGATAGGCTCCAGGGCAAACATCATTAATAAGAAATTTGCCTTCGTCATCAGTCGTAGTTCCTCTTGAGAGTTCCTGTATAAATATATTTACGAAGGATAATGGCGTATTAGGTGCCTCATCATATACGGTGCCTCGTACTGTTAAGTTACAACCTTGTCCACTAGAAATCAGACTAATGAATACAAAAGTTAATGTTAATATCTGTTTTAATAAATTATTGAACACTTAGATCAAATGTAACTTCAATATCTGACTCACCACCAGCATTTGATATATTTCCGTCAGATACGCCTGTAGCTGATTTATCGGGTTGGTGTCTTAAAACAATAGTCAAGGTACCATTGGAGTTATCGCCTGTCGTTAACGTACTTAGTAAACCTACAGGATGCCCATTTTCATCTTGATCATTATAATCAACTGATACATTAACCCCCGAGCTTTGAAAAAAGAATTGGTGTTCCTCGTCTTCTTCTTCAATTTCTTCAGTAATGTTTTCAGCAGGAGACTCAGACTCATTTAATAGTTCTATTGATCCATTATATGTTTCATTAGCAGCAAGAGTGCCACCAGTTAGTATTGGAGCATTCCCACCATCACCATCTAAGTCCTGAAAACTTAAAGTAATCGAAGCACCTCCAGATGCAGGTGTTAATGTATAATTAAGGGTTGTAATGACTTCTTCTTCAACAGGTATTACAGGGTCATCATCACCACAAGAATTGAAAAATAGGGAAGTTGCTACAGCAACAGCAATAAATAATAATTTGTTTGTCATAGATTCAAAGTATTAAATTATGAATGTATTTCACAAATATAATAATTTATTGCAACAATGTTGCATTTATATAAAAGATTGTACATTACCGAAATTGATAATGTTGTGACCTCAATAGCGAATCTTGAGAAGGAATAATAAGGAGATGTATTTCACTAAAACACCCTTGATCTTGAATTTAATACATAAT